>JANQOV010000003.1 GCA_028285645.1 Hyphococcus sp. | reverse complement strand
TGTGGGCGGGGCTTATCTGCTTTATCTCGCAGCGAAGACTTTCAACAACCGGCGCGAAATGGCGGTCTCCGACGGCTCCGCCAGAACCGGATCAGCGTTCCGCACCGGCCTAATCACCAATCTGTTCAACCCGAAAGTCGGCCTCTTTTATGTGGCGTTCCTGCCGACTTTCACCGACCCGACGGGCGGCGCAGTCTGGCTGCAGATCCTCATTCTTGGCGCTGTCTTCAGTTTTACGGGTTTCGTTGTGCTGGCAATGGTCGCAGCGGCGGCGGGCGCATTGCGAAATCGTCTATTCCGTTCCCAGCGCTTTGTAGTCGGCGTAAACACCGTTGCCTCGGGCATATTCGGCGCGCTCGGGCTACACCTCCTGTTGGTCCGTCATAGCTGATCTTGTCAGGGTTGATCGCGGCAGGGCGGTCGCAAGTCGGGGCGGACCGGATTGACTTCACGCTGCGGTCAGGGACACTGCTGAATTCATGATTGATTCCAGTCTTTTCTGGCTTTTTCTTATGGGCGCGCTGGTGCTGAACGTAACGCCCGGTCCGGACATGGCCTTTACGCTGGCGTCGACGACGCGCTCAGGCGCCGCCGCAGGCTTTGCCGCAGCTTTGGGCGTCGGCGTTGGATCGCTTATCTGGTCGCTCGCCGCAGCCGGCGGTCTCGGCGCCATTCTCACGGCGAACCCCAATGCGATCGTCGTGATCCGTCTGCTTGGCGGCGTATATCTCCTGTTTCTTGCGGCGCGCATCCTCAGCCGGATTGAACATCCGCCGGAAGCGCAAGGCGCCGTCGACAGTGCCAAGGCGTTCACATCCGGCGTCTTCACCAATCTCTTCAATCCCAAGGTTGGCCTTTTCTTTGTCGCCTTCCTGCCAGCCTTCACGCGTCCCGACGCCGGGCCGATCTGGTTGCAGATCATCATTCTCGGCGGCGTTTTCAGCGTCACCGGCGCGCTGGTGCTCATCGGCGTTGCGCTGTCGGCGAACATGGCGCGCGCGCGGCTTGCCGAAACGCCGGTTATTCGGATTTCGCTGCACGTGGTGGCGGCGCTCATTCTTGCTGGCGCCGGCATGGCCCTGTTGCTGACTTACGGCGTTTGATCCCGACTGCGTATCCAGCTGCTTCAGGGACTCGATAGGCGCTTTTCCCTGTGGCATGGGTGACGGACTCAAAGGAGCGGCATATGGGCAGAGTTGTCGGGAAAAAAGTTTTGGTCACTGGCGCAGGGCAGGGGCTTGGCGCTTGCTTTGCGCGCATGCTTGCGGATGAAGGCGCGAAGGTTGCTCTCACGGATATGAATTTCCAAGGCGCGGAAGCGGCTGCCGCCGAGATCGACAACAAACATCAAGGCGCAGCCGTCGCCATCAAGCATGACGTCACCAGTAAGGACGACTGGGATCACGCCATCGGAACAGCGGCAGAGTTTATGGGCGGGATCAATGTCCTCATTAACAATGCTGGGATCGGCTCCTTCGGCAGCATTGAAACCGAGACGATTCAAAACTGGCGGCACGTTCTCGATGTCGATGTAGACGCGATATTCATGGGCACGCAAATGGCGATGCCGTATCTCAAAGGCAATGCGCCATCATCGATCATCAACATTTCATCCGTCGCCGGCATGGTTGCCGACGGCAATTTTATCGCCTACAACGCTGCAAAGGCGGCGGTCTGGATGATGACCAAATCCATCGGATTGCATTGCGCGCGCAACGGTTATGATGTGCGTTGCAATTCGGTGCATCCGGTGTTCACCCGAACGCCAATCCTTGATCCGATGATCTCTGACGGGAATGAAGAACGCCTGACGCGGCAGATCCCTCTGAAGCGCCTCGGGGAGCCTGAAGATGTCGGCTATTGCGTATTGTATCTCGCGTCCGACGAGTCGCGTTTTGTAACGGCGGCAGAGTTTAAAATCGACGGCGGGATTACGGCGCAATGAACCCAACGCTAGTCGCCGACAGTCAGCGGATTGCGGGCGCGCCCGTTGACAATCACTTCGTAATGCAAATGAACGGCGGTGGCGTTGCCGGACTTGCCGGTGCGGCCGATGACGTCGCCGCGCGAAACACGCGAGCCGCGGCGCACGCCCCGCGCGTAGGATGACAAATGCGCATAGCGGGTTTTGACGCCGTTCCGATGACGGATCAAAACTGTCCTGCCATAGCCGTTAAGGCTCGCGACTGATTCAACGACGCCGTCGCCGGCCGCGTAAATTGGGGCAGGGTTGTGTGTAAAAATATCAAGGCCTTCATGGAACCTTCCAGCGCCGGCGCGGCGCGGTCCGAACCCGGAAGAAACGCATCCGCGAACCGGCGCGCGCAATAACGTGACACCGCGCACATTGATCAAAGGCTCGAAGTTGACGACCCGGCGATTACGATCCGCACGCGGCGCATTGCTCACTATTCCCGGGCAGACCGTCAACACAGCAGTTTGACTGCTGCTCGGCGGCGTTGGCGGCATTGTCGCACAAGACGCCGCTGTGACGGCGAAACCGCAAACGCCGAGGCGGCGCAAACTGAACCCACACATACTCAATCTGCCAGCCATCATCCCGTTCGCTTACAGCGTCGAAAGGGCATCATTATGGCGGAGGCTTTCGATTTGGTTATTCCGCCGGGTCACATTGTCGTGAAACGCTATTCTGCTACTTCGGCGGTGGTTTTCTTCGCCGCTGCTTTTTTGGTTGTCTTTTTCTTTGTCGCCGTTTTCTTTTTTGTTGTCTTCTTCGCAGCGGTCTTCTTGGTGGTTTTTTTGGTCGCCTTTTTCTTCGTTGCTTTCTTTTTGGCTTTTTTCTTGGCCGGTTTTTTTTCTTTTGCTGCGATCAGTTCCAGCGCTTCCTCAAGCGTAACTTTTTCCGGCTCAACGCCGCGCGGCAAGGTGGCGTTGGTTTTTTGGTGTTTGACGTAAGGACCGTAGCGGCCTTCCATGACATTGACGGGATCGCCCGTATCCGGATGCGCGCCGAGCTCTTTCAGCGCTTTCGCCGCTTGGCGGCCGCGCGGATTTGCTTTTTTCTCGGCGATCAGCGTCACCGCGCGATTAAGCCCCACTTCGAAGACTTCATCGATATTGGGCAGGTTGGCGTAGATTTTCCCGTGTTTAACGAACGGTCCATAGCGCCCGAGGCCGGCCGTGATCATCTCGCCGTCTTCAGGATGCTCGCCGACGTCGCGGGGGAGGGAGAGCAGCATCAGCGCCTTTTCAAGGTCAACATCCTCGACGACCCAGGTCTTGGGGATCCCGGCGCGTTTGGGTTTTTCCTTGGAGCCCTTTTCCTGCTCTCCAAGCTGGATGTAGGGGCCAAAGCGACCAACCTTCAGCGTTACATCAAGACCGCTTTCGGGGTCCGCGCCCAAGAGCTTGTCGCCGGAAGCGGCGGCGTCATCGCCATCGCCGAGCGCCGTGAGCTGCCGCGTGAAATTACAATCGGGATAGTTCGAGCAACCGATAAAGGCGCCGTAGCGGCCAGTTTTCAAGGATAAGCGGCCGTCATCACAGGAAGGGCAGGCGCGTGGGTCTGATCCGTCTTCTTTCTTGGGAAAGATGAGGGGGCCGAGGGATTCGTTTAGCGCATCAAGGACTTCCGAAATGCGCAATTCGCCAATGTCTTCGACCGCTGCGTTAAACTCGTCCCAAAAGTTCCGTAAAAAGACTTTCCAGTCCGCTTCGCCGGCGGAGATTTCATCGAGCGTTTCTTCGAGGTCGGCGGTGAAGTCATATTCCACATATTTCTTGAAGTAGTTTTCGAGAAACGCCGTAACAATGCGGCCTTTTGAGTCGGGAATGAAGCGGTTGCGGTCCATGTTGACATAACCGCGGTCGCGCAAGGTGGTAAGCGTTGAGGCGTAAGTGGACGGCCGTCCGATGCCGAGTTCTTCAAGACGCTTGACGAGGCTGGCTTCCGAGTAGCGCGGCGGCGGCTGGGTAAAATGCTGATCCGCCTTGATGTCTGACGCTGAGGCAGGCGCGCCGACCGTAAGCTTCGGCAAAACGCCGCCGCCTTCTTCCGCCTCTGCGTCGTCCTTGCCTTCTTCGTAAAGGGCAAGGAAACCGTCGAACAAAATCACTGAGCCATTGGCGCGCAGGCCCGTCTTTTTGTCCTTGGAGACAAGATCGATCACGGTGTTTTCAAGACGCGCCGATTCCATCTGACTGGCGATGGCGCGCTTCCAGATCAGTTCATAGAGTTTGAACTGGTCGTCATCGAGCCCGCGCACATCATTCGGCCCGCGCGAGAAAGACGTTGGCCGGATACATTCGTGGGCTTCCTGAGCGTTTTTGGCTTTGGTTTTATAAATTCGGGCTGACGCCGGCACATATTTGTCGCCGAACTGACCGCCGATCGATTTGCGCGCGTCACTAACCGCTTCCGGCGCCATGTCGACGCCGTCGGTCCGCATATAGGTAATGAGCCCGGTCGTATCGCCGCCGATATCAACGCCTTCATACAGCCGCTGTGCGGTGCGCATGGTGCGTTGGGCGTTAAAGCCGAGCTTGCGGGCGGCTTCCTGCTGCAACGTCGACGTTGTAAAGGGCGGCGGCGGATTGCGTTTCGCGGGCTTTGCCTCAACCGCATCGACGGCGAAGGTTGCGCTTTCAACCGCGCGCTTGGCGGCCATGGCGGCGGCTTCGTCATGCAGTGAGAATTTTTTGAGCTTCTCGCCGTCATGCATCACCAGCCGCGCGTCGAACGGCGCCGAGTCGCCAGATTTTGCTTTTGCTTTGACCGACCAATATTCCTGCGGCACGAAAGTTTCGATTTCGAGCTCGCGCTCGCAGATGAGCCGCAACGCCACTGACTGAACCCGGCCTGCCGAACGTGAGCCTGGCAGCTTGCGCCAAAGCACCGGCGACAAGGTAAAGCCCACGAGATAATCGAGCGCGCGTCTTGCGAGATAAGCGTCAACCAGATCGTCATCGATCTGGCGCGGGCTTGCCAGCGCTTCCTGAACGGCTTTTTTGGTAATGGCGTTGAAAGCGACGCGATCGATGCGGACGTCTTTCAGCGCCTTTTTCTCGCCAAGCGCCTCAAGAAGGTGCCAGGAAATCGCCTCGCCTTCGCGGTCGGGGTCAGTCGCGAGCACCAGTCGGTCGGCACCTTTGACAGCCTTGGCGATTTCGTTGACGCGCTTTTTCGAGCCGGGATCAAGCTCCCAGATCATCTCGAAATCCTCGTCGGGCTTAACCGACCCGTCCTTGGAGGGCAGGTCGCGAATATGCCCGTAGGAAGCCAGCACCTTAAAGCCGGAACCCAGATATTTGTTGATCGTCTTCGCCTTAGAGGGCGACTCAACAATGACAACTTGCATGCAACGAATACCCCGAGGGACTAAAAATTGGCGGTCGTCAGGACGACGTTAGGCGCGCGGATATGGGTCTTGCCGCCCACCTCTGTCAACCGGCGCTGGTCAGTTGTTGCAATTTATAGTTAATCGAGATAATTCTATGCTACTTAGAGTTGTATATAGCTAGAGACGAAATAGCGTTGCGCTGCAAGGCGTTAGACGGGGAGATCATGAGCAAAGGGATAAGTGCTGCGCCTTCGAAACCGGCGCCGGAACGGCCGGTCGCGCCGTCCGACTCCACTCGGCTGACGGCGGCCTATATCGAAGAACTGGTGCGCGAATTGGAATCACTGGCGGCAAAAAGAGAGCAAATGCAGCGATTGACCGAGCTGCTACGAGCGACACGGGAGGAGGCGCGGCGGATCGCAATTGCGCCCAATTCCGGCGTTTAGTTCTCGGGCGCGCGACAGATAAATCCGCCGCCGGTTTCTAGCGCTTCGCCGGCAAGGGCGAGATCAAGCAATGCATCTGCGAACAGGCCAAGGCTGAGTTCGGTTGCGCGCAAGATTTCATCGCGGTGCATGGGCGTGAACGTCAGCAATTCCAGGATCGCTTCGCGGGCCGCTTTGACGGCGTTTTCATCGGGTTCAGCCGCCGGCTGGTCCTCCGCCCAGTCGAACAGGCTGCGGCGACCTTCATCGACGCCGCGCATTTGCGCAGAAAGATCGTCAATCACGTCCTGCGCATTGCGGATGCATGTTGCGCCTTCCCGGATCAGGTTGATGGAGCCCGCATAGCGCGGATCAAGCGGCGAGCCCGGCACGACAAAAACCTCGCGGCCCTGCTCGCCGGCAAAGCGCGCCGTATGCAGCGTGCCGGATCGTTCCGCCGCTTCGATAATGATGACGCCGCTTGAAAGACCAGAGATCAGCCGATTGCGGCGAGGGAAATCGCGGGCGGTTGGCTTGTGACCGATGGCGCTTTCCGAAAGCAGGACGCCTTCCTTTGCGATGCGCTCCGTGAGCTCGTCATGTTCGGGTGGATAGATGACGTCGATACCGCCCGCGATGACGGCGATCGTCCCTGTGCCGAGCGACGCCTGATGCGCTTCGCCGTCAATGCCGCGGGCAAGCCCTGATGTGACGACAAAGCCGGCAGCGCCAAGATCGGCGGCGAGGTTGCGGGCGATCTTGCGGCCAACGCCGGATGCATTCCGCGCGCCAATGATCGCAACCGCCGGCTTTTCGAACAGCGAAGCATGGCCGCGCATGCAAAGAACCGGCGGCGGGTCGGCAATCGATTTGAGCGCCGCGGGATAATCAGGCTCGCAAAAAGCGACAAAGCGCGCGCCGCGTTTTTCGGCCATGAAGAGTTCTTCTTCCGCTTCATGGCGATCCGCAGCGCGCAATGGCTTTCCACCGCCCGCTTTGCGTGCAAGATCGGGCAGGCTGGCAAGGGCTTTGCCCGCCGATCCAAAACGCGCGATCAGCCGGTGAAAGGTGATGGGACCGATATTCTGTGTTCGGATCAGTTGCAGCCAGTCGAGAGTCTCGGTCCGGTCAAGCGGTTGCATTGGGTTGTTCTTTTTTTGCGCCGATTTTGGGTTCTTCGCCGTTGATTAGCCGTTTGATGTTTTCCTCATGGCGGAGATAAATGATCACCGCCATGACGAAGGCAGCGATGGCGTAGGCGGGACGGCCCATGGAGAACAGAATAAGCGGCGTTGCCGCTGCGGCAAGGAGCGCGGAAAGGGAAGAGAATTTTGTCAGAAAGGCAGTCCCAAGCCAGATCGCGGCAGCGAAGAATCCGGCGGGATAAAATAGCGCTAACAGCGTACCGAAAAAAGTGGCGACGCCCTTTCCGCCCTTGAACTTCAACCAGACTGGGTAGCAGTGCCCGACAAAGGCTGCGGCCGCGGCGATCTCAGGCCGCCAGCCGGCAAGCATGGCGATGACAACGGCGATCGCGCCCTTGCCGCCATCAAGCACTAACGTCGCCAGCGCCAGGTCCTTGCGGCCGGTGCGCAAGACATTGGTCGCGCCAATATTGCCGGAGCCGACCTGGCGGATGTCGCCAAGCCCGGCGAGCTTGGTAATCACGAGACCGAACGGGACCGAGCCGAGCAGGTAACCAAGGAGGAGAGGGAGGACGGTGGTCATGAATTGTTCCCGACCAAAAGTGCATCGAGCACCGCCATGCGCGTGGCGACGCCGTAAAACACCTGTTGCAGAATGAGCGAGCGTTCTTTGTCGTCAGCAAGCGCGCTGTCGATTTCAACGCCGCGATTCATCGGCCCCGGATGCATCACCTTGGCGTCCGGTTTCGCAAGACGCAGCGTGTCGTGTGTGAGGCCGAAAGATTCAAAATAGCCTTGCGCCGCTGCGCGCCCGGCTTCGCCCATGCGTTCAAACTGCATGCGCAGCCCCATAACGATATCGGCGTCGGCAAGGCCTTCCTTCAAAGAATGACAGCGCGCAATATCCGTAAACTGATCATCAGGCGGCAAAAGAGTAGCCGGACCGACAAAGCGCACGCTCGCGCCTAGGCGCCTAAAGAGCCGCGCATCAGAGCCGGCCACTCGCGAATGTTTGACGTCGCCGCAGATGGCAATCACCTGGCCTTTGAGAGAACCCAACGCGGCGCGGATTGTCGCTGCATCGAGCAGCGCTTGCGTTGGATGTTCTTTGACGCCGTCGCCGCCGCTGATAATGGCGCAGTCCAATGCCTCGTCGAGGCGCGCATGCAAGCCGGCTTCCCTGGCGCGAACGATCATGGCGTCAGCGCCCATGGCGGCAAGCGTCGCCGCCGTGTCGAACAAGGTCTCGCCCTTGTGCACGGAAGACGCAGCGACCGGCACCACAATCACATCAGCGCCGAGTTTCTTGCCCGCAAGCTCAAAAGAAAGATTGGTGCGGGTTGAGTCTTCAAAAAACAAATTGATCTGGGTCTTGCCCGCTAGCACTGCCGGCGCAGGCGCGCCAGCCCGAACAAATCCCGTATAATACTCCGCAAGATCGAGCAAATAGGCGACATCGCTGTCGCTAAGGTCATCGATGGAAATAAGCCGGCGCGCTGTTACGCCGCCTGCCGGTGGAGTGGGTCTGGAAATCTCTGCCATCAAAACCGGAGCTATACCCGCGCCGGGGAAATCGCGCCAGCAAAAACTCACTTGCGGTTGTGGGGCTGGGATTAGTTGGTGGTTTGCAAATGGGGGTCGATCAAATCCCGCCAGCGCAGATAGCCGGCGCCGGTGATGTGCACCTCGTCATTGCTGTAGCGATTGTCAATCGAACCGTCTTGCGGGTCGAGAAAAGCGTCATAGATATCGATCCAAGTCGCCGCCTCGGGGAGCGACGTTTTAATTGTCTGATTAAGCGCCTCAACGCGCTCTCGATTCAGGCGCTCCCGCGGCGGCACGCTTTGTACGAAAATTTCAGCGTCGGGTGATGCAGCCGCAACGGCGTTGATGATGGTTGTGATATTCTGCGCAGTCTCTTCCGGCGGCACGCCGGCGCTCAGATCATTGGTGCCCACTTGTAAAAACACCTTGCCGGGCCTGCCTTCGGCGATTTGCGGCAGACGCGCCAACACGTCTGCGCTTGTATCGCCGCCGACGCCGCGATTGCGCACCTTGTGGTCCGGGAAAAGCTCAGCCCAGTCGCCTTCGCGGATGAGCGAGTCCCCGAGAAAAACGACGTCGCCGGGCTGCACTTCAATTGCATCGATTTGGCTGAGCCGGCGTTCGAAGGTTGCATCAAAAAATGCGCCGATCCCTTCCATGCGATCCATGAAGCGCGTGAGCACCGCGAACGTTGCGAGGTTGGTGACAACCAAGACCGCTATGAGGATGTTTTTGAGCACGGACTTTCGAACGCGGTTGGGTTTCTATCGCTTCTTTGCCTGCGTCTTGGTGAGCCAAAGACAAGCCGCGGCGATGATCGCAACATCGATGACGAACATGATCGGCAGCGCCACCGGCCCGCCATTGGTGAGGTAATTGGCGCCGCCAAGAGTGAGCCCCAGCGTGCAGGCGACAAGCGCTGCGATGATCGCGTTGCGGCTGTGGCTTTTCGAACCGTCATTGGTGTCGCGGCGCACAAAGTAACCGATGCCTGTGTAGAGGAAGCCAAAGAGGACAAGAGGAAGCCCGATGCCGGGCGCTAACCCGAGCCCGCCGACAATGAGATGGAAGATGCCCGTTACCATTAACAGGCCGATAATCGTGTGGCGTAAGGTCTGTGGCGTCATGAGTTCAGTCCCCTTATCCGGTCAATGGCGCCTTGCAATATATATGTCGCCGCCATTTCGTCGATCACATCGGCGCGGCGTTTGCGGCTCGCATCAAGGCCGATCAATTCCCGCTCCATGGCGCTAGTTGACAGGCGTTCGTCCCAAAAGGCGATAGGCAAGGGAAGGACGCGGGCAAGGTTGCGGCCAAAGGCGCGGGCGGATTGCGCTGCCGGGCCTTCTGTGCCGTCCATATTGAGCGGCAGGCCAATGATGAGGCCGACCGCCTGTCGCTCCTCGGCGATCTCTTTGAGTTGCTCCGCATCTATGGTGAATTTTGTTCGGCGGATCGTGGTTACCGGCGTCGCTACCGCCCGCTCTGGATCGCAGACAGCAACGCCGATGGTCTTGGCGCCCGGATCAAGGCCCAACAGCGCGCCCTTGTCGCCAAAACCCGCCGCCTGTTCTTGAAATTCCTGCATCACGCTTCAATGATAGCACGGCCAGTCAAGGCGCCGACTTTGCAAGGCGTTAAGGAAGGCGTCAGGTTTGGGGTTGCGTCGCTGGGGTTTGGAATGCGTTGGTTCATTCTATTGACTGGTCTTTTGATCGCGGTCGCCGTCATTGCCGGCGCTGCTAAAAAGCGCGAGGTCTTGCCCGCCGATATCCGCGTTACCGTCAAACAGCGGGATGGCGCTGAGCTGCTCGTTACCTATGAGCTAAAACACCGCCGCCGCGCATTGATCTTCGGCGAACTTTCCGGCGGCTATCGAGAACGCCGGTGGTCGGTCTTAACGCCAGGCTTCGAATTGCTGCGCCTTGATACGGAAGACCAGATTGTTCGAACCGACGGCCGTAAGTTTGAGCGGGTAACGCTTGCCGCTAAGCCTGACCTTATTCGTCTGCCCAAGGAGTATCAGCCTATCGCCCGTTATGGCGTAGACGGCGCCATGATCTATACAGGACACTTCTGGCCGATGACCGGCCGCGGCGGCCGCACCAACACTGTGTTCAATTTCACGCCGCAAAAAGGCGCGAGCGTTGTTGCGTTTGGCGAAGCAGCGCCGCGTCTTGAAAACTGGCGCAGCCCCATGGCGCATCCGGCCTTTGTTTATGTGGGCCCGCTTGAACCTGTCGAAACGCCGGATGTGATGACCCTGGTTGATCCGGCAGCGCCGGATTGGATCAAGCAGGAGTTTGAGACGCTCACCCCCGCGGCATTTGCGCATCTTGCCGACGTGTTCGGTTTTTCGCCGGAGACCAAACCAAACCTCTTCCTGGCGGCGCCGCTTGGTAGTGACGAAGGGCGTCTTTCTTATGCAGGCGACGCGTTGCCGGCGCAGTTCCAGATTACCCTCGAAGGCGCCGCCTGGCGCAACGACACTGACCAGTCGCGCGATATCTTCCGCAAGTCTACCATTCATGAGGCGGTGCATTTATGGCAATCGGCAGCGCGGCCGAGCGCCGATAAAGTCGCCGCTTGGATCCATGAAGGCGCAGCCGACGCAATTGCGGCGGAAGCGATGGTCGCGCTCGGCCTTTGGGGCGAGGCGCATTTCGTCTCTGATTTTGACCGGGCGCGCGCCGAATGCGCACTGAACTTGGAATATGGATCGCTCGCGGGCGCCGAGAAACGCAAGTCCTTCCGCGCGCTTTACGGCTGCGGCCATGTCATCGCAGTCGCCGTCTCGCGGGCTGAGCGTGCAACCGTGGGCGATTTCTGGCGCAACTTTGTGCAGATCGCCGCCGAACAGGATGAAGGTTACGGAGAGGACCTCTTTTACGAGACCATCAAAGACCGCACCCAGGATGAGGGATTTGTAGAGGCGGTGCGTTATTTCGTGCGCACGCCCCACGCTGACCCGGGGCGCGCCATTGACCGGTTGCTCGCGTCCGCTGCGCCGCCCCTTGCGTCTCCCGCAGGGCGTTGATAGGCCAACGGCGTATCGCAACATCCGGAGCTATTGATGGCCGTCGATAAAGAAACCGTGCGCAAGGTGGCGCGCCTTGCCCGTATTGCCGAACCCGAGCAGCGGCTGGAGCCGCTCGCCGCAGAACTGAACGGCATTCTCGGCTGGATCGAGCAGCTCAACGAAGTCGATGTGGAAGGCATTGAGGCCATGGCCTCCACCGTCGATGTGTCGCTGCCCATGCGTGAGGACAAGCTCGAAGAAGGATACACCGGCGGCGGCCAGCCGGAGAACGTCGTCGCCAATGCGCCGAAGACGGAAGATCATTTCTTCGTCGTGCCGAAGGTGGTGGAATAATGGCCTCGATCACCGACCTTACCCTCGCCGAACTGCGCGATGCGTTACGCGAGAAAAAAATCTCCGCCGCAGAAACAACAGACGCTTATCTCGGCGCCATAGAAAAAGCGGGCGAGCTAAACGCGTTTGTCACCGTTACCGCCGACAACGCGCGGGAGATGGCGAAGGCTTCGGACGACAAGCTTGCGAAAGGCGATGGCGGCGACCTTGAGGGCGTTCCCCTCGGGATCAAGGATCTTTTTTGCACCGAAGGCGTTTTGACGACTGCGGGCTCGCACATCCTTGACGGCTTCAAACCGGTTTATGAGTCAACTGTTACCGCAAATTTGTGGCGCGACGGCGCCGTTTGTCTCGGCAAGCTCAACATGGATGAGTTCGCTATGGGCTCGTCCAACGAGACCAGCTTTTACGGTAATGTCATCAACCCATGGCGCCGCAAAGGCGACGATACGGCGCTGACGCCCGGAGGGTCGTCCGGCGGTTCAGCGGCGTCGGTTGCTGCGCATCTTTGCGCCGCCGCCACCGGCACCGATACGGGCGGCTCGATCCGCCAGCCCGCGTCATTGACTGCAACCGTCGGCGTTAAGCCGACTTATGGCCGCTGTTCACGCTGGGGGATTGTCGCCTTTGCGTCGTCCCTTGATCAGGCGGGGCCGATCGCCCGCGACGTGCGTGATGCTGCGATCATGCTGAAATCCATGGCGGGGCACGACCCCAAAGATTCAACGTCCATCGATCGCCCGGTCCCGGATTATGAGGCGGTGCTTGGCGCTTCCCTTAAAGGCCTGAAGATTGGCATCCCAAAGGAATACCGGCTTGACGGCATGCCGGAAGAAATCGAAGCGCTGTGGTCACAAGGCGCTGACTGGCTGAAAGACGCAGGCTGCGAAATGGTCGATGTATCGCTGCCCATGACTAAATATGCGCTGCCGGTCTATTACATCGTCGCGCCGGCGGAAGCGTCGTCCAATCTCGCGCGTTATGACGGCGTGAAATACGGTCATCGTACGAAAGACTTCGACGATATCTTGTCGATGTATGAAAACACCCGCGCCGAAGGTTTTGGCGACGAGGTGAAGCGCCGTATCCTCATCGGAACTTATGTGCTCTCCGCGGGATACTACGACGCTTATTACTTGCGGGCGCAGAAGGTCCGTAAGAAGATTTTTGACGAGTTCACTGATGCATTCGAGAAATGCGATCTGCTGTTAACGCCGTCGGCGCCGTCGGCCGCCTTTGGGCTCGGGGAAAAGACCGATGATCCCGTGCAGATGTATCTGAACGACGTCTTTACCGTCACCGGCAATCTCGCCGGCCTTCCCGGCGCGAGCGTTCCTGCAGGGCTTGATGCGCAAGGCCTGCCGCTCGGCTTGCAGCTTCTCGCACGGCCCTTTGACGAAGAAACCCTGTTCAAAGGCATGTACGCCCTCGAACAGGCGGCGGGCTTTGAAGCGAGACCGGAGAACTGGTGGGTTGGGTGACGCCGAGCTCTTTGCAAGACTGGATAGCTTGGGCGGGTTTAGCAATCCCGTTTGCCGCGTTGGCTTGGGCTGCGGTAATGCACGTTTTGAATCAAAGAGAAGTTCACCGTCAAAAACAGTACGAAAATCTGATGGAACTTATCGGTCGGTATAACAACGCATCGAACAAAGAACCACTTTTTACTCAGTTGGCTGCTGCCTATGAGTTACGAAATTACCGTAGGTATAAGAGTATAATTGAGGCGATATACAAATATCAGAATGAAAAAGTAGCTGAGTTAGACGATATTTCAGATGATCCAATCCGAATGGCAAAGCGAGAACTAATTCAGTCAGAGCTAAAGAAGACTGTTGACTACTTGAATAACCGCCAAAGCAGCGTTGTTTCTAAAAACCGACAATCGGGCGAGGGACAATGACCCGCAGCTACCGCGATATCACCTACACGGCGCCGCTTGATCCGCCCCTGGAAACGCAAGCGATGATTGCAGCCGATCCCGGCGACTGGCGGCTAATTGTTTTTCACGGGACGCCGGGCAACCGCTACATATACGGCCGGTTCATGCGTACAGCGCCGCCGGGGATCGAGGTTGTGCTGATTGCGCGGCCAGGCTTTGGCAAGAACCATGAGCGTGCTTATTCTGATTTTGATGATCAGATCGCTGCGATCAAACCTTTTCTTCCGGCCTCGGTGGAAGGTGGGGGAGACTTCGGCGACAAGAAGATCGTCACCCTCGGCGTTTCCTATGGCGGCGAACTGGCTCTGAAAGCCGCGCTTGATTTCCCTGACGCCATCTTTGGCGCGGTGACAGTTTCGGCCTTGATCGATGAACCGCACGATTATGCGCTCACCCTTGAACGCATCGGCGGCGAGGAACGGGTGCAAGGTTATCTGCCCGATCGCTGGAAACGTACCCGCGAAGAAATCGCAGGGCGCCGCGCGCAAATCGGTCCGCTGCTGGATCGATTGAAAGATTATTCCGGCCCGGTTGAAGTCGTGCATGGCGACTTTGACGGCATTGTCCCCAAGGCGAATTCGGAAAAACTGTTTGACTGTTTGAGCGAAGCTTCCCGCGGTACGCTCGATATCGTGCCCGGCGGCACCCATTATCTTGAAGGGCAATATCCGCGGCGTCTGCATCAGGCGGTGCAACGGGTGATCGAGCGCGCCAATGTAGACGCGTGGTTGCAAGGCGACCAGACTGTTGGCAAAACGCCGTCGGGCGGACAAGAGACGAGACCATGAGCGAACCAAGAAAACTCCTCAAAGGATCAACCGGCGATTGGGAAGTTGTCGTTGGACTTGAAGTCCATGCGCAGGTCTCGTCGAAGGCAAAGCTGTTTTCCGGCGCCAGCGCGGAATATGGCGCAGGGCCAAATGAGAATGTCAGCCTGGTTGACGCCGCCATGCCGGGCATGTTGCCGGTGATCAACAAATTCTGCGTCGAACAGGCGATCCGCACGGGGCTTGGGCTTAACGCCAAAATAAATTTGTGGTCGCGCTTTGACCGCAAGAATTATTTCTATCCTGACCTGCCGCAGGGCTACCAGATTTCTCAGTATAAGGACCCGATTGTCGGCGAGGGGGAAATCGAAATCGAGGTCGAAAGCGGCGAGACCATTCCTATCGGCATAGAGAGGCTGCATCTGGAACAGGATGCGGGCAAGTCGATCCATGATCTTGCGCCGAATGAATCCTTTGTTGACCTTAACCGGTCCGGCGTTGCGCTGATGGAGATCGTCTCCAAGCCTGATATGCGCTCGGCCGAAGAAGGCGCGGCGTACTTCTCAAAAATCCGCACCATCGTCCGCCATCTCGGCACCTGCGACGGCAATATGGAAGAAGGCTCCATGCGGGCTGACGTGAATGTTTCCGTATGTCCCGCGGGCAACTACCAAAAGTATAGAGAAACCGGCGACTTTAAATACCTTGGCACGCGGACGGAAACCAAGAACGTCAACTCTATCCGCTTCACGCGGCAAGTGATTGACTATGAAGCGCGCCGGCAGATCGAAATTCTTGAAAGCGGCGGGACCATCGATCAGGAAACATTGTTGTTCGATCCGGCGACCGGCGAAACCCGCACCATGCGCTCCAAAGAAGATGCGCATGATTACCGCTATTTTCCGGACCCGGATTTGTTGCCGCTGGAGTTCAGTCAGGAATGGGTGGACGAGATCAAGGCAAGCCTGCCGGAATTGCCGGACCAAAAGAAACACCGCTTCATGGAGGAATACGGTCTTTCAGCCTATGACGCGAGCGTCCTTGCCATGCATCGCGCGCAGGCAGCTTACTTTGAAGCGGTTGCAAATGGCCGCGACGGCAAGCTCGCCGCCAACTGGGTGACCGGCGAACTCTTCGGCGCACTCAACAAAGCCGACAAAGAAATTGGCGACAGTCCCATTAGCGCCGGCCAGCTCGGCAGTTTGATTGATCTCATCAAGGACGGGACAATTTCCGGCAAGATCGCCAAGGATGTGTTTGCCCTGATGTTTGACGGCGAGGAAACCGGTGATCCGGCGGACATCGTTGAAAAGCGCGGCCTGAAACAGGTAACGGACACAGGCGCCATTGAAAAAGTCGTTGACGAAATCATCGCCGCCAATCCGAAACAGGCAGAGCAGGTCAAAGAAAAACCAAAAACCATGGGCTGGTTTGTCGGTCAGGTGATGCAAAAAACCGGCGGCAAGGCGAACCCGCAGGCGGTCAACGAAATCTTGCGGAAGAAGCTCGGCGTCGAGTAAGCTAATCGCCTGAACATCGATTTTGCGCATGTTGCGTTTCGTCCGTTCGCGCACGGACGGGAATTGGGGGACGCTCATGTCGCTGGAAAGCGCTTTCTACATCTCGCAATTGATCGCCGTCGTCGCGCTCATCCCGTCGATTATCTTTCTGGCGTTGCAGGTCGGCCAGAACACGGCGCAGCTAAAGGCGGGTGCGCGCTACCAGTTTGTCGAGGCGACCGGCCGGATGCATGCGCTAACCGCGGGAAGTCCGCAAGTGGCGTCTGTTTTTCGCCGTGGCCTTGATGATTTTGAAGCGCTCGACGATGACGAACGCATGCAGTTCATGATTTTCGGCGGACATCTCTTTCAGATTTATTCAACCATGTTCGAGCTGCATGGCGAAGGGCTTTTGCCGGACAGCCAGTGGCATAATGTCCGTAAGGATATTATTTCCCTTCTTGGCGCGGCTGGCGGCCGCCATGTTTGGGAGCGCTTCGGCAAAGAGGGGCTCGATCCAAAATTTGTTTCCCATGTCGAAGCGCTCACCCGAAGGCACGAAGCATCCTACGATATGACAAAAATCTGAGGCTCCTTATGGGAAATGCAAACAAACTCGACAACATCAATCGCTGGTTGACGCTCGGCGCCAATATCGGCGTCGTCTTGGGGCTGATTATTCTCATCGTTGAGGTTCGCCAGAATGCAGCGCTAACGCGCGCGGAACTTGAGGCTGACAAAAACAAGTTCCTTGCGGATATCGAGTTCAGCCTTTCAACGCCGGAGGCGGCTAATGCCTGGACCAAGTCTGTTCGCGCGCCGGAAACCATGACCGACGCCGATATCAGAATGGTCGAAGGCCATCTCGTCGCGCTTATGTTGCAGTGGGACCAGCTCATCGAAATGGAAGGCAGCGGTCTTGCCTCGCGCCAGCGCGTTGAGCGCCACATTCGTAATATTGCGCCTTACTATTTCGGCAGCGCATATGCGAAGAATTGGTGGCGATTGCAGGCGCCCGGCTGGGAAGGCACGCCGATGGCAGAGGTCGCAGGACCCATTGTTGAGAGCCTCGACGAGAAATTTATGGAAAACTATCTGGACGCCAGCCGGATTGAGGTGCGGCCGTCGACGCGTCAGAAACCGGATGAACAGGTTGCGCAGATCGACGCTGTCGCCGCGTCCCCTGAGATATTCACCGTTCTTTTGGAAAACGACCATGTCCGTGTCCTGGAATATGCGCTTCGGCCCGGTGAGCACGACAGACCCCATACCCATCCGCCGAAACTTATGTACGTTTTGGAGGGCGGCCGACTGCAAATCACCCCCGATGGCGAAGCGCCCTTCATCTCCGACGAAGAGGCTGGCCACGCCAGTTGGTCACCGGCACGGGCGCTCCACACAGCGGAAAATGTTGGCGAATCAAATGTCCGTATTCTGCTCGTTGAACCGAAATCAGCGCAGGAAAGCGCTAACTAATGCTCCTTCGCCGTGTCATTGAACATGTCAAAGCCCAGAACTGGACGGCGGTGGCGCTCGACTTTGTCATTGTCGTCGTTGGCGTCTTCATCGGCATTCAGGTTTCGAACTGGAATGACGCGCGGGCTTTGCGTGCGGAGGAAGAAATTTATCTTGAGCGATTGCGCGATGACGTAGTGCAATCGATAGAGGCAAATGAACATGAAGTTACCACGATGATGCAGCAGGCTGAACGCGCCAGCCTCGTACTTGAAGCGCTCGATGCCTGCGTTGTTAATGCTAGCGACCGCGATGATTTTGCCTACGGACTTTTTACCTTGGGGAAATTCGATAGCGTGCAACTCGTCCAGACAGCTTTCGAGGAACTCAAATCCACTGGAAAAGTCGCAATCATACGCAACATTGAATTGCGGGCCCGGTTGTCGGATCTAGCGCGGGAAGCGGACGTGCAAATGGCGGCGACCCAAAACGTGCATAATCGCATGGTGGCGCCAATTTCTTATATAAAACGATATGTTCGATACAACGTGACAGCGCCAAGAGGCAGCAATGCGCCGATAGGGTGGGATAAGATCGAAATCGACTTCGAAGAAATCTGCAATGATCGTGATTTCAAAAACGCAGTCTCCACAATAAGAGAAGATACTTTTGTGTGGATCAGTTGGACCGAACATTTGGTCGGCAAAATGAGACAGATTCTTGCGGCCCTGGATAAAGAAATTGAAGGAGAAACACCGCGGAAGGGCGCCAACTAATGCTCCTCCGCCGGATCACAGAACACATCAAGGCCCAGAATTGGACTGCCGTTGCGCTCGACTTTGTCATTGTTGTCGTCGGCGTTTTCATCGGCATTCAGGTCAGTAATTGGAATGATGCGCGGGGCGAAACTCGGCAGGAACGCGAAATTCTCGCCAGCGTCGCGGAGGATTTAACGCTTGATCGCGCGGAACTTGAGGCCGGCTTATCATTTTTGCGCACATCAATAAGCGCGAGCAATTATGCGCTCGAGGCGATTGGCGAGAATCGGGTCGAAACGCTCTTCATGCCGGCGCAATCAGCGCCTGGTCTTGGCATTTCGAGCGAAGTCGTCAATGTGCCGACCGCCCCTGAGCCAAAAGGTGAAGCCACAGACCGGTTATGGTCGTCAACCGTTGTCGCTTATTATCCATCAGCAAGTCTCGCCGCTTATGAAACGCTAGTGAATACAGGAAAGCTGGGCATCATCAAGGATGCCGATCTTGTTCAGGATCTTCAAAACTATCGTCAGTTGTGGGTTGGCCTAGATGAAGGTCATGCCGGTACATATCGTCCGCTCCGCAATGACGTTTTGAGCGTTGGCCGGCAATTTGGTTTGACCCCGTTCACGGTTATGCCAGAAGAACAGTTTCTCCAAATGCTTGCCGAAAATGATGAACTGCGAGCGGCATTGCAGAGTCAGCTTGAATACAAGGTTCTGCATTACTGGCAGATCGTGGAGCTTGAGCATGCCGCAAACGCGCTTCTTTTAAAGCTGGATGAGTTGGGAATTCATTAATGCTCCTCCGCCGGATCACAGAACACATCAAAGCCCAGAACTGGACGGCGGTGGCGCTCGACTTCGTCATTGTCGTTGTCGGCGTTTTTATTGGCATTCAGGTCTCGAACTGGAACGATGGACGGGCGGATGAACGAAGGGCGCGGGAATATCTCGAGCGCATACGCGACGATCTTCTGGGAGATGCAGAGTCCATCAATGTTCGAAAGACGTTCAATGAAGTGGTGATTGCATATGGCGATCACGCACTGGCATATGCCGAGGCTGACGAGCGAGAAAGACAACCGGACTGGCTGACAGCGCTCTCCTTCTTTCAAGCGAGCCAGCTGTTTCCCTATAACTCTAACGACGCGACCTTTGATGAGCTTCGAAGCGCCGGAGAACTTCGTTTAATCAAGAATCAGGATCTACGAACCGCGCTTGCGCAATATTACGTCACGGGTTCCGGCGTGCAGGCGGACTATATTCTCAAATATATCCCGGACTACCGTGAAACGATCCGTGGGCTGACGCCCTCTGTTGTTACTAGATACATTTGGAACAAGTGCCATGAAGAAGCGGGGTTCGAGGTTCAGACGCTCATTGAGTGCGCTCCGCCTGTTTCAGAGCGACAAGCGCGAGAGATTCTCGATGGCTATCTCGCGCACCCGACAATGCTATCAGAATTGCGCTTCTGGATGTCGACCCTCGATACGGTTCAGGCGCTATTGGCCATAAACGAGGGCATTGCCCGCGAATTGGCTGCTGAAATTGAACAAGAACTTGACTAATGCTTCTGCGCCGCGTCATCGAACATGTGAAAGCCCAAAACTGGACGGCGGTGGCGCTCGACTTTGTCATCGTCGTTGTCGGCGTGTTCATCGGTATTCAGGTTTCAAACTGGAATGATGCGCGGGCGCTGAGCAAGCGGGCGGACCAGTCCCTTGTCGAATTGCGCAATGATTTTACCGCCATCGACGCCGCCGCGGTCGAGCTGGCTGGGTTTTACGAAGCCTTGATCCACGACCTTGAAGTGCTTGTGCGTGCTATCGATGCAGGCAAGTTTGAATCTGATGATGCAAATGCGATTAAAGCAGCCTTGGCGTACGGCGACATTTTTGCTGACCCACCGCCGCCTTCGGGAACTTTCCGAGATCTGGAGCGTTCGGGCAACCTCATTTTGATCGAGAACAAAGAATTGCGTCTCCGTCTTATCGAATATGATCAGAGCCTCGATAATATCGTGGCGTCTGACGCCAGTATTAACACAATGCTTGGCCCTTTTAGCGTTGCCTTTAAGCGTCATGTAGTCTTCGACCCAGACTATCACCTCCCGAACACTTCAGACCTTGCATTCCAGGATGTGCGCTTACCCGCGGTATCATCAGTAAACTTCGAAGATATGTTGGCAGACCATGAATTTAGGGTAGCGGCCCAACAACACCTACGTCTTCAAATCGGCCGATATGTCAATATTCGCGTCAGCCAAAGTAAGATCAAACAGATTCAAGAGATGATAGATCGGGAGTTGAGGGACCAATAATGCTTCTCCGCCGCGTCATCGAACATGTGAAAGCCCAGAACTGGACGGCGGTAGGGCTCGACTTTGTCATTGTCGTTGTCGGCGTCTTCATCGGTATTCAGGTTGCGAATTGGAATGAGGCGCGTCAGGATCAAGAGCGTTTGCAGCGTATCATAGCGGCTTTGAAGGCGGATATGGCCGACGCGCGGCGGGTGGAGACTGGGTTTGTAACGGATATAGAAGCGGGTCTTGTGGCTTTCGAGGCAGCCTATGCTCGAGGTGAGAAGCCCCCGCCGTACATCTTCCGCATCAAAGGATCGGATACCGCGCCGAACCTAATATGGGGCACTCTTCAAGAAGCGGGACTCGCTGCGCTGATCGATCCGCAGTTGCTGTTTGAGCTCAGCCACTTCTACTCCGAGCGCGACGGTATTGGCGTCAAAATCACGCGTTATATGCGATCTATCGAACACGACATAGCGCCGTATTTGGACGGCGATGCGGCCGTCTTTTACGACGAGGAAGGCGCCCAAATGCACGCTGAGTTCCGCGCTTCGATGGCGCGGTTGCGCGAATGGTCCGGCTATCTGAAGGCGCTCGGTCCGTGGTCGGCGTGTTTGGAGCAAAGATTGGAAACAGCATCAGAGCCGGGCGAGACTTGTCGCTACAGCTATTACAGCGAGGAAGCACCGCCAGCCCCCGGAGAATAGCAACAATGCTCCTGCGCCGCGTCATCGAACATGTCAAAGCCCAAAACTGGACGGCGGTGGCGCTTCGCTGCCGCTAATGAATTGGTTGTCGCTGTGGGCGGACACTGCGCGGAGATTGGTGCTACGGCGTTCAACGTGTAATAAACACAAGGCTTGAAAAGGTGCGACCCGCGCTTCAGATAGTAACGCAACCGGTCGCCTATCTTTGGAGAGGGAGTGACATAATCATGCGCGAACTAATTATCGCTATTGGCCTCTTGGCGATTACTGCTTGCGCTAACGGGGAGCAGGACGCGACCTGGCGGCTTGCGCCCGAAGACTCGCGGGTTTCATACGTCACGATCAAATCCGGCGACGTCGCTGAAACCAACCACTTTGCCAATTTGACCGGCGAAGTTCAGCCCGACGGCGCCGCAACAATCGAAATCGCCCTGAGCAGCGTCGAAACCCTTGTTGATATTCGCAATGAGCGGATGCGCGATATCCTGTTCAAGGTTGCTGACTTTCCAACCGCTGCCATATCCGCCGACATTGATCTCACCGAATTCGAGACGCTTGATGTCGGCGCGCGCGTGGCAAAGCCTTTGGACCTTAAAGTGGCGATGCATGGGGCTGAGGTAGACGCAATTGCGACCGTCTTCGTAACTCGTCTCACTGAAAGCCGGGTGTTGGTGGAAACTGTCGAGCCAGTGCTGCTTTATGCTGACGATTTTGGTTTCGCGGCCGCGCTTGATGAGTTTAAAGAGCTCGTCGGTTTGCCATCCATCAGCCGCGCCGTGCCGGTGACGGCGTCGCTGGTGTTTGAACGTTAAATCAGGTCGCCGTGACCGCTTTCATATGCTAACGGCTTGCGGCGCCGCGATCAGGAGAAACACTTTCATGAAGCATGACGATATTTTAGGCACGGTGGGCAATACGCCGGTGGTCCGCGTCAACCGGCTCGCGCCGGATGGGGTCAATCTCTACGTCAAGTTTGAAGCGTTTAATCCGCTTGGATCGGTCAAGGATCGGCTGGCGCTTGGCGTCATCGAAGCGGCCGAAAAATCCGGCGACCTAAAACCCGGGCAGACGGTGGTGGAAGCGACCAGCGGTAATACGGGCATCGGCCTTGCCATGGTCTGCGCCGCCAAGGGCTATCCGTTGGTTGTCACGATGGCGGAGAGCTTTTCCGTTGAACGGCGAAAGCTGATGCGGTTTCTCGGCGCCAAGGTGGTGCTAACGCCGGCGCCCCAAAAAGGCACCGGCATGGTCGAGAAGGCCAAAGAGCTTGCGGAAAAAAATGGCTGGTTCCTGACCCGGCAGTTTGAGAACGAAGCCAATCCCGACATGCATGAACGCACAACAGGCCGCGAGATCATGGATGCGTTTGAAGGTGAGAAACTTGATTACTGGGTGACCGGCTTCGGCACCGGCGGCACGCTGACGGGCGTATCGCGTGTTCTGAAAAAAGAAAGCCCCGATACGAAAATCATCGCCTGCGAACCGCCAGGCGCCGCCATGTTGTCGAGTGGCGAAAAACAACAGCGCAATCCTGACGGCAGTCCCGCGGCCTCGCATCCGGCCTGGACGCCGCATCCCATTCAGGGGTGGAGCCCGGACTTCATTCCGCTCATCACATCCGAGGCCGTGGATGCAGGCGTTATCGACGAGATCCTCAAGACGCCGCACGAAGACGGCATTCGATGGTCGAAAGAGCTGGCCCAGAAAGAAGGCATTTTCACCGGCATTTCCGGCGGTTCCACATTTGCCGGCGCCATGGACATTGCAAACCGCGCGGGCGCGGGATCAACAATTTTGTGTATGCTGCCAGACACAGGCGAGCGCTATTTGTCGACGCCGTTGTTCGCGGACGTTGACGCTGACATGAACGAGGAAGAGGCGGCGATATCGCAGTCGACTCCGGGCTATCAATTATAAGGACGCAAACTATCACAGTGTTGCTCTCTTAGATTTGATGTCAGGACGGGTGCTTTGGCGGCGACACTCGACGCCGGCTGCGCCTATACTCCTCGGCGGACGAATAGTGGGAGAATGTCATGAATCACTATGCTTTAGTGGCGGCTTTAAGTGCGATAGGACTAGCCGGTTGCGCAACCGCTGCGTCAGACAATAACGAAATCTCGGAGCGCGCCGCAAAGCGGCTGGCTGAATTTGACCGCACAGGCGAAGTCGATAGTTGTCTTAATCTGCGTCAGATCAATCAGATCACGGCGCTCGACGATCATCGTTTCCTGGTGCGCGTCGGCGCCAATCGCTACTATCTCAATGAAGTAAAAGGCAGATGCTCCGGCGCGGCGCGCACGAGTACGCGCCTTCAATATACAACCTCGCATAGCCAGCTATGCCGGAACGAAATCATCAGTGTTGTAGACAACACTGCTGGGTTTACTGTCGGCTCTTGCGGGCTGGGCGGCTTTGAGCGGCTCGAGAAAAAGCCTCCCGCAGAAGAATAGACGGCTTAGCGCCCATCACGTTCGTCAAACAATTGTAACGCACCCGTGAGTTTTGGCGGCGGAACCGCTTGAGCGTGCTATATATATCCCGAACATGCGAGGAGCATGACTGATGACGGCAAAGATTACATCTGGCCTGCAGCTTAAAAGAGCAGCGTGCGGCGCGTTTCTGGCGATGGCGTTGGCTGCGCCGAACGCCGTTTCGGCCGGTAGCAGCGACGTATCAAAAGTGCTGAATGGATACGAAAAGACCGGTGAATCGGTGAACTGTTTACGGCACTCAATGGTTCGCGACGCCGATCCCATCGACGATTACATGATCCTGTTCGAAGTACGGGGCGGGGCGATGTTTCTTAACGAGCTGAACGGCCGCTGCAATGGTCTCGGCATCGAACGGCGTTTCAGTTATCGAACAACCCAGGCGCAAATCTGCGAAGGCGATATTATTTCTGTTACCGATAGTTTTGGGAATGTTCGCGGCTCTTGCTCGCTTGGAGAGTTTCAGGCGTTGATGGACGCGCCAACCGAATAGGAAGTATACGGATCAAATAGGCACGGTTAATGAAACCTTATGGGTTCGTAAAAAATTTGATAATTTCGAATTAACGGGATTTTAGGTTGCGACCTCTCATCTTTCGACCAGGTAACCCGATCGTGTGCAAGCGACGGGGGTCAAAAAGGGGTCGCGATAATGACTGTATCAGTAGGCGCAGAGCAATTTGACACTGCGGAGGCCGTATTAAGCGGCGAAGAAATGTATCGGCTGGGGCTGATGGCTTCGACCGAAGATGACGCCGAGGCGTTCGATTTGGTCACGGCGCATAAGTGGTTCAATCTCGCCGCCATGCTCGGCAATCTCGAAGCGCGCGCTTATCGCGAAGAGCTCGCGAATGAAATGTCGAACGAGCAGGTTGCCGAAGCGCAGCGCCAGGCGCGGGAATATCTCACAACCCACCGGGCGAATCTGACGTCATAAGATTGCTTAAGGACGGGCTTGGCCGTCGTCGCGCTGCGGCGGCCCGGGTGGACCTTGCCGTTAAATCTCCGACCGCAACGCCGTTGCGAGCGCGTCTTCATTGATCGCGCCTTTTGCGCCCAATTGATCAAGTGCGTGACGCCGGAAGGGCGCCTTTTGCCCTTCTGTTAGATTTCCATATTGCGGGGTTTTGGCGTTTCGAAGGGCCTGACGTTCAGCCTCGCTCATCTGCCGCCATTGCGCGCGGCGGTCCTTGACGAACTGGGCGCGGGCTTCTTCATCTCCAGATGCGTAGATTGAGGCGGTTTGCGCCTCAATGGCGCTCGATTGAGCATGGCGCAATGTCTCTTCATAAAAAGCCGCAGCCATGCGCTCGATGATTTGTTTTTCATCGTCCGCCAGCACATTCCAGCGCAAATCATCGACGGCAACGAGGCTGGCGGGTTCCTGGGCGCCGACTTCAACATTGACGCTCAAAAATGTCGCCAATCCGAAAAATACGCCAAAAGTAAGTGGTCTACGCAACATGCCGCCTCCCGATCGAAGGCGGCACCCTAGCGGCGTGGTCTTGCATTGGGCTGAAATGCGCGGCTTGATTTGCACCAGGCGCGCTAGGGTCCGATTAACCATGACGCATGGGGACAGGCCATCCGGCGTTTCCCGATCTCTGGTCTTGCATTGGGCGAACGCTTGCCTTAGACGACCGGGTTCGCGCGCCGCCATCCTTAAGGAAAGGCGCTCATCTGATTGAAAGAGGGCAGGCAGCCATGGCCGTTCCAAAGAGTAAAATCACACCCTCCCGCCGCGGCATGCGCCGTAGTCATGATCGCCTCAAAGGGGAGACCTATATTGAGGACAAGGATTCCGGCGAATTGCGCCGGCCGCACCATATCGACCTCAAGACCGGCAAATATCGCGGTCGCCAGGTGTTGGAACCCCAAGACGACTAAGGCGGGTTCCACACGTCCCATTTGGTTTGACGCCGCCCTGTCCGGGCGGCGTTTGCGTTTCAAGGGACCGATCGGTTAGACTTGCTTCCTGCGTCTGGGGCGCCGAAGAGGGTACCATGGGGTTACTTGATCGCTGGAGCGCGCGCGGCCTGTTCTTGAGTTGCGGAGGCGCGCTCGTCCTCAGCGCCTGTACGACGACTTATCCATACTCCGCCGATTACACGGCCTGTGACGTCCGGGCCGGAGATTGCTACCAGTTTTGCGAGCAATATGCGGAAATCGAGGAAGACTACTTAGCGTGCCACGCGGACTGCGAAGCCGAAGCGAACCAGTGTTTTGCATCCGCTTATGACCGATACCGCTACAGCCCTGCCTATACCCGTTACAGCTATTACGGTCCGCGCACCTGGTACGGCCGTTATGGCAGTTGGTATCCGTCAACAGGCTATGTCTTCGGCTTTCACTATTTTGGCGGCAATTACGGTTACACCCGACGCGGCTACCGGCATCGATATGACTATCCGCGCGGCGATCGGCAT
>JANQOV010000137.1 GCA_028285645.1 Hyphococcus sp. | reverse complement strand
TAGGCTGCGCCCCCCCCCCCCCCCGACGTCCAACGCCCGGTGCAGGGGGCGGTCTTCGGACCGCCCCCACTGCTGTGCGAAGCAGGTCGTTCCCGCGTGACCTTGCGCCGCGCTTCGCCTATTCCTGGTAGCGATGATGCAGACGAGACAAGCTTAAGGCGGTCGGCGCTGGTCGGCGGCGGCCTGCGCGCCAGGCCGGGCGAGATCTCCCTCGCGCACCTGGGCGTGCTGTTCCTGAACGAGCTGCCGGAGTTCAAAGGTATGACTGCGCAAAATCACCATATTTGATGATTGATTTCAACCGAAAGTTGCAGAGATTAATCCTTGCAATTCGTCGGTTGAATCTTTCGAAACACTCAAATAGTGTCCTCCGAAGCTTTTGGAGGGGATTATGAAGACAAGTTTCTGCGCTCTTTTTCTCGGTCTGTTTCTGGCGTCATGCGCATTCACGCCGCACGAGGTAACGCTATCCCTTGCGGCGCCGGAGATTGCTGATCCGACCGTTGGCCAAGGCACATCATTGCGTTTGCGCGTTCTTGATGAACGCGACGAGGCGGAGCTTGGAAATAGAGGCGCTGGAGTTAGCGTTGCCGAAGTGACGGCGGGTGACCTGATGCCGGAATTTACCCGCATCGTTCGAGACGGGTATGTGGCCAAGGGCTATACGTTGACTGACGATCTCACCGAGGCTGACGCCGAGCTTGATATTGCCTTGCGGTCAGTAAAGTTTGATGAAACTGCTGGTTTTTGGACGGTCGGCGCAAACGTCGTTGTAACAATTTTGGCTGAGGCCGAAAGGGGTGACGACGACTACAGAAACACTTATCGCGTCAGCGATGAGGAGCGCCAAATTGCGATTTCTACCGGTAGCGGGATCGATGATTCAATTAATGCGGCTCTAAACGCAGCGTTGGTTAAGCTGTTCAGCGATCATGATCTTGACCGGTTTCTTACAACGCGAAACGCCTCAGTATCTGCTGACGAAATATCCAGCTAGGCACTATTATCTTGGTAGCGCTGCGAGATTTATTTCCAGCGCTTCCATGCACTGCAATGCGAAGGCGGCGCTAAAGCCGCCTCGGCTTATTTTGTTCTCTAGGCCTCTTGGAGTTATCTCAACGCCGAGTGCGTTGAGGTTATTCGCCAGCGCTTCCCAATCTGCGCTGCGCTGTGACATTGCGTATTTGACAAGCTGCTTGGCTTTCTTCTCATATTCGACGTTAACGGGGTTATCCTTGCGCGCTGAGGGTTTCGGCGGCTTGGTCTTTTTAGCCTTGGTTGTTGTTGCCATAAAAATCACCTTTTTAGGTGAATTTACCCTTTGACGGAGGGGTGTCCAGCCTCATATTAAAATCACCATATAAGGTGATTAACACTGGCTCAGCATTTCCTACTCTCTCCCTAGGCAAAGACGCTCTCACTGGTCAAAGTCCTCCGTATGACGGACAAGGCCGCTGAGAATGCCTTCCGCTCGATCCGCTGGGTTGAGACGGATGGCGAGCCGATCTGCCCAGAGTGCGGCTGCCCAGAGCACTACAACCTGAAATCCCGCCCGGTCTGGAAATGCAAAGGCTGCAAAAAACAGTTCTCGATCACGTCCGGCACGATCTTTCATGGCCGCAAGTTGGCCCTTCGAGACATCCTCGGAGCCATCGCGATATTCACAAACGGCGCAAAAGGCATTTCAGCGCTTCAAATGAGCCGCGACCTTGGCGTTTCCTACAACTGCGCTTTCGTTCTCTGCCACAAGATGCGCGAAGCCATAGCGCTGGCTCGCGCCGAGGGTGCTCTGAGCGGTAATGTAGAGGTCGATGGCGCTTATTTTGGCGGCTATGTGAAACCCCGCAATCGCCGCGAAGACCGTAAAGACTTGCGCCGCCGCCAGCACCAAACCGGCAAGCGCCAAGTTGTCATTGTTGCTCGCGAAACAAAGGGCCGGACCCTTACGCATGTTGCGAAATCGGAAGCCGCTGGTGTCGCCTTCGCCCGCAGCAACATTGCAGCCGGTTCCACGGTTCATGCAGACGAAGCCTCACATTGGGATAAGCTTGCCGCAAACTTCCCGATGAAGCGCATCAACCACAAGCGAGCTTATTCAGAGGGCGGAGCAAATACCAACGCGGCGGAAAGCTTCTTTAGCCGCCTGCGTCGTGCTGAAATCGGCACTCATCACCATATCGCTGGAAAGCACCTAGCATCCTACGCCTCTGAAATGGCTTGGCGCGAGGATGCCCGTCGCCAGTCCAACGGCAATCAGTTCACGATGATAATGAGCGCCGCGGCGATGGCTCCGAAATCAGAGGCTTGGTGCGGGTTTTGGCAGCGCTAATCGGCTAAAGCACTGAATCGACTCGCGTTCTCCCGCATGGATGCCGACGAGGACGGCGCCGTGTCCCGCTCGGAGATCCGCGAACACCACGGCCGCCGTTGGCACCGGGACTAGGCTGCGTTCCCCCCGACGTCCAACGCCCGGTGCAGGGGCGGTCTTCGGACCGCCCCCACTGCTGTGCGAAGCGGGCCGTTCCCGCGTGACCTCGCGCCGCGCTTCGCCTATTCCTGGTAGCGATGATACAGACGAGACAAGCTTAGGGCGCCGCAGCGTGGTCGCGCGGGTCAATACCGTCGCCTTTCTGGGCGTCGAGGTGGTCGAGGTCGACGTGCAGGTGCAGATCAGCCCCGGCCTGCCCGCCTTTTCGGTCGTCGGACTGCCCGACAAGGCCGTGGCGGAAAGCCGCGAGCGGGTGAAGTCCGCCCTGCACGCCATCGGCCTGGGCCTGCCGGCCAAGCGCATCGTGGTGAACCTGGCGCCCGCCGACCTGCTGAAGGAGGG
>JANQOV010000130.1 GCA_028285645.1 Hyphococcus sp. | reverse complement strand
CAACAAGGGCCTTTCCTACGCCATGGATGGCAACCTTGAATTGGCCCGCCAGACACTGCGTGAAGCAACAACCCGGCCGGGCGCTGACGCCCGCGTTCGCCAAAACTTTGCGCTGGTGCTCGCCATCAGCGGCGACATGGTGCAAGCTGAACGTCTTGCGCGATCAGATTTGCCGCCGCAGGTCGCCGACAACAACATTGATTTTTACCGCGCCATCGTGAACCAGCCTGCCTATTGGGGCGAGTTCGCGGCAAGCGATGTTGACGTACCGGCGTTCGATCCGGCGCCTGCGCCTGTAAAGTCCGCGCCTGCGCCGACGCAAAAACCAAAACTGCGTGAAGAGAAAAAACAAGAAGAAAAAACCGACGGCGAGCCGATTGCCCTTATCGAGGCGACTCCGGTGACCAACGCCTCAGCAACCAAGGAGCCGGAACCGGCGAATGCTGAGCCAAGCGCTGAAGCTGAAACGAAAGAATCAGACGGCGTCGAGCTTAAGAAAGACAATTAAGCCGTACACTGTTTTTTGTAGCGTAGCCAATTGTAGCGTAACTGAAAGCCCCGGCGCAATCGCCGGGGCTTTTTGGCGTTTGCAGCCCCCTCGCGAAGCCGGTAGGTTCGATTGGCATGCTGCAACGCCTCAAAGCCATCGGCCCCGGTGCCCTTACCGCCGCCGCCTTTATTGGACCCGGCACCGTCACCACGGCGACGCTGGCCGGCGCGCAATACGGGTTTGCGCTGGTCTGGGCGCTCATTTTTGCGACCATCGCTGCGATCATCCTGCAGGAAATGGCGGTGCGCCTCGGGGTTGTCGCCCGGCTTGGGCTTGGCGAAGCCGTAACGAGTGCTTTTCAACAATCACTCGCGGCCAGGTGGATAATTGTCGCCCTCATCATCTCAGCGCTTTTTGTCGGCAACGCCGCTTATGAAGGCGGCAACATTGCCGGCGCCGTGCTTGGACTTGAAGCAGCGTTTGACGGCGGGCCCTCCCGACAAGCCTTTGCTGCTGCAATCGCCCTTACCGCCGGCGCCATTTTGCTGTTTGGCGGCTACAAATTCATCGAAAAATTTCTCATCGCCGTCGTTGTGATGATGAGCATCGCCTTTGCGGCGGCGCTCTTTGTCGTCGGCCCTGATTGGGGCGCGCTTGCCGCTGGCGCGGTTCCGTCCATCCCTGCGGGCGCGCTGCCGCTCGCCATCGCGCTCATCGGCACGACCATCGTTCCCTATAATCTTTTCCTTCATGCGGCGGCCGCGCGGCGGCGCTGGCCTGATGCGTCGGGCATTGGCGAAGCACGGCTTGACGCAAGGCTTTCCATTGGCCTTGGTGGCGTCGTTTCGATCCTCGTCCTCTCAACAGCGGCGGCAAGCCTTTTTAGCGCCGGGCTTGAAATCACCAACGCTGCTGACATGGCGCGGCAGCTGGAGCCGGCCTTCGGCGCTGGCGCTAAATATCTCCTTGCTGCAGGGCTGTTCGCCGCCGGTCTTTCATCGGCAATCACTGCCCCCCTGGCAACGGGCTTTGCCGCGGCGGAGCTATTCAATTTCGAAAGCGATCCCAAGGCGACAATGTTTCGCATTGTTGCGGGCGCAGTGCTGGCGATTGGCGCATTGGTTGCAATTTCGGGCGCGCGGCCGATAGAAGTGATCGTCTTTGCACAGATCGCTAATGGGATGCTGTTGCCGATTATCGCGGTATTTCTGCTTTACGCCGCCAACCGAAAATCGACCCTTGGCGCGCACGCTAACGGGCTTGCCGCCAATATCGCCGGCGGTTTTGTAGTGCTGATTACCGCCGGGCTAGGGCTCCGCGCCATTTTACGAGCAGTAGGCGTCTTATGAGCCGCGCCATCGATCTCAACGCTGATATGGGCGAATACTGTGATGCCGCATCACAAGCGATCGAAGCAGCGGTAATGCAATATGTAACCTCCTGCTCCATCGCTTGTGACGGTCATGCGGGCGACGAAGAAAGCATGCGCGCAACGGCAAAGCTCGCGCAGGTGACGCACACAAGCGTCGGCGCCCACCCCTCCTATCCAGACCGCGAGGGGTTTGGCCGTCGGCGCATGAAGATTTCCGCAAGTGATCTATTCCAATCGCTGACGCAGCAATTGTGCGCGCTTCGCGACATTCTAATGGAAGAAAACATTCCCTTGCGGCATGTTAAGCCACACGGCGCGCTTTATAATGACGCGGCTGGCGACGACGCCCTGTCCGCCATCGTCGCCGCCGCTGTGAAAGACGTCACGCCAGACGCAATATTGGTGGGACCGCCCGCCTCAGCACTGCAAACCGCCGCTGATGACGCCGGTCTTGGCTTTGCGGCAGAAGGATTTGTCGATCGTCTTTACAAAAGCAACGGGAGTTTGACGCCGCGGTCTGATCCCGGCGCTGTCATCGAAACACTCGATGCTCGCATCGCGCAAAGTCTTGCGATAGCGAAGGGAGATGCGTTTCAAGCGGCGGATGGTGAAATCACCCTGAAGGTCAAAACCCTTTGCATTCACTCGGACAGTCCGGGCGCAGCGGAAACCGCAAAAGCCGTGCGTGAAGCGCTTGAAGCGGAAGGCGTGAACATAAGAGCATTTTCTCGATGACGATTATCCGCGATTTGTCGATTGTTCCGTTTGGAGACTATGGCTGGCTCGCATCTTTCGAAAACACCGCGGATCAGATCAGCGGGGCTCTCGCCGCCAATCATGCTGCACAGAAACTACTGAACTCAGGAAAGTTTATCGATGTAACACCGGCGATAGCGTCTATTGCAATTCGCTTTAATCCTGAGACCTTAGCCGCCGACGATGCAAAGGAAATGTTGCACCGAGCGATCGAAGGTGCCGCCAGCGACAAAACACCAGCGCCGCGCGCGCATATCGATATTCCCGTTCTCTATGGCGGCGAAGCGGGACCCGACTTTGATTGGCTGTGCGCTCATGCCGGCTTTACCGCGGAAAAGCTGATCGCCGCTCATACAAACGCCCCCTATCGCGTTGCAATGCTCGGCTTTGCGCCGGGCTTTGCCTATCTTGGGCCGCTGGCGAAACCGCTACAGGCGCCGCGTCTTGCCGAGCCACGACAATCCGTGCCGCAAGGTTCCGTTGGCGTCGCCGGCGCCTTTACCGGCGTCTACGCGCTTTCCTCCCCCGGTGGTTGGCGGATTATCGGCAGGACGCCAAAGCGCTTGTTCAACAAACATGCGCGCGATCCGTTTGTCATACGCGCCGGCGATGAAGTGCGTTTTTCTCCAATTACAGAGGAAGAGTTTGCACGCCTTGAGGCGACCCCGTGAAAACCATCGCAAGGATCGAAAGCCCAGGCCAGCTGACAACAATACAGGATTTTGGCCGCGCCGGACTGCGCCACCTCGGGGTTCCCCAAGGCGGCGCCGCCGATCGCGTGTCGCTTGCGCTTGCAAACGCCAGCGTCGGCAATGCTTGCCGCACGCCGGCGCTTGAATGCGTTTTGACAGGGCTAAGTCTAGAATTTCAAACCGATATCGCCTTCGCGATTGCCGGCGCCGATATGCGCCCGTGCTTAACTGGCGAGGCAGTTTCGATGGCGAAGGCTATTGTGGCCAAGCCGGGCGACAAGCTTGAGATGGGTGGCGCAAAAGAAGGCGCAACGGCCTATATCGCTTTTGCCGGCGGCGTTGCCGGCGCGCGGGTGATGAATAGCACTGCGACTTATCTGCCGGGCCGTTTTGGCGGTTTTTCCGGACGCGCCTTGCGTAACGGAGACAAGCTTCGCAGCGCCAATTACGAAAGCGGCGCGCCGCGCGAGATCACCGCTCATTATTGCCCCCGGCTCGGCCATGACTGGGTCTTGCGCGCCTGCGAAGGTCCTGACGTTTCTCGGCTTCACCCAACACTTGTCGAACGGTTTTTCTCAGGCAAATTTTCCGCGAGTGATCGTTGGAGCCGCATGGGCCTGAAACTCGATGGCGCGCAACTCAAACACGAGACCGGCGCCATGGCCAGCAGCGCCGTTTATCCGGGCACGGTGCAATTGCCGCCGGACGGTGCGCCTTTTCTACTGGCGGCAGACGCACAGACCACTGGCGGATATCCGCGGATTGCCCAAGTGATCGCCGCCGATCTGCCGTTGATCGGCCAAATCAGACCAGGCGACCGCTTGTGGTTCCGGCGTACAACGCCTGATGAAGCGCGGGAGACCAGCGCGCTCAGGACAAGTTTTTACGAAGCGGTTGCGCCGGGCTTTTCGTTTATTTGACGGGCGCTGTCGCTTCGGGGAGCGCTTTCGCATCGGCCGGTTGAACGGCGGCTTTGACTTCAGCCATCCACCGCATGTTGATGACGATCAAAACCGCACCCATAGCGATCAAAATGAAGAGCCCCGGCAAGCCGCCGAGATTGGACAGCATCCTGACGCCGTCGATGCCGGTTGTCGCCGTTACCACAAAGGCGATTGAGCCAACCAGAAAACCCCAAAATGCTTTTACCCAGATAGCGGGACGGCCGTCGCGCCCACCCGGCGCATCAGCCTTCAGACAAACGCCTGCAATAGAATGGGTGTTTGAATCCATCGCGGTCACGAACGATATGAACGTCGCCAAAACAAAGGCTGCCGTGACAAGACCAGCAAGCGGCAGCGCTGTCAGTAATTGATAGATTACGGCTTCCGGTCCGTCATCATTGAGCGCTGTCGTCAAGGCGCCGTTTGTGAGCGCATCAATCTCAATCGCAGCGCCGCCAAAGACTGTCATCCACAGCGCGCCAAAAGCCGCCGGAAAGACGAGGTTGAAAAGCAAAAACGCGCGCACTGTGTAGCCAACAGATATACGGCCTAAAAACAGCGCGGTGATCGGCGCCCAGGCGAGCCAATTCGCAAAATAAAAGACCGTCCAGTCTCGCGTCCACGGATCGCCGGCGCGGTCGCCAAGATTAAGACTGCGCGGAATGAATTCCACGATATAGGCGCCGACGCCTTCTGCGCCGAGGGAAAGGATCGCCAGTGTTGGTCCAAATATGAAAATGAATGCACACAGAGCAAAGAAAAATTTGATGTTGATGTCCGAAAGATAGCGGATGCCGCGCTGAATGCCGGTAATTGACGACCCCACAAATACCGCGACGATGGCGAAGGTAATGAAGAACCTTAAGACCGGGCCGTCGGGCAGGCCGACGACAGCGCCAAGACCGCCGGCAAGCGTCATCACACCGGCGCCCAGCGAAGCAGCAACGCCGGCCACCAGCGCATAAAGCGCAATCGCATCGATCATGGCGCCGCCGCGCCCGGTTGCGGCGCGGCCGAACAGTAAAGACAATGGTCCGCTTAAAGAATATGGCCGATGCAAGTTGAAATGCGCGAGGGCAAAGGCAAGCGCCGGCACTGCGTAAATTGCATAGGGCGTGATCGTCCAATGCATGAACATGGAGGATAAGGCAAAACGCGCCGCACCGTCGGACCGCGCATCAACGCCGGCGAAATCCGGCGGGCCGTTGACATGAAACATCGGCTCCGCCGTACCCCAGAACAAAATACCGATCGCGATCGTTGTACAAAGCGTTATGGAAAACCAGTTCCAGCGGCTTAATATGGGTTTCGCATCGGGACCGCCGATGCGAATGTTTCCCATAGGCGAGAAACACACATAAATAAGCAGCAGCACCGCAGCGAAGCTTGCATAGGAAAAAAGCCAGTCAAAATTCGCCAATATCCACTGATTGGCGCGACTGACCGAAACGTGAAACCGGTCGAAATCGATCAGGCTCGCCGCCAATGCACTGAGCAACAGCGCCACAGGCGGCCAAAAAACCAGGGGTCTTACCCATTTTAAAACATCAAGAGGGACGTGCTGGCTCCTTCCACTCGCGAGCCTTTAGCCTTAAACTATCGCGCTTCAAAGCCCAACCTTGGGATTTGCTTGACATGAATTGGCTTCGATTGTCGCATGAGACCGCTGTTGCCGACAAAATAAGGGGAGACTGATGAAATCTTCAGAAAATTTCTTACGCAGCGGGCCAGCGCGCTTTTTTGTGCTTCTTTTGGCGCCGCTGTGTTTTCTGTTCGCCTGCGCGACGGCGGCGGATACAGCGACAAACAGTCAACGCATTGTAGCAATCGGCGATTTGCATGGCGATTATGACGCCTTTGAAAGCTTAGCGATCGAAGCCGGCTTGATGAACAGGCGAGGCAGATGGGCGGGCGATGATACAATCTTTGTACAGATGGGCGATGTCGTTGACCGCGGCCCCAACTCCCTAAAAATCTTTGAACGCCTTGAGAAACTAAAAAAGCAAGCAGCGCGGAAAGGCGGCAAAGTCATCACGCTGGTAGGCAATCATGAAGCGATGAATATGACTGGCGATTTGCGCTATGTGCATCCAGGCGAGTATGAGGCCTTTGAGACCCGCACGTCGTCTGAGCTGCGCGACCGAATTTACGAGTTAAACAAAGAAAGAATTGAAGCGGCCTATCTGGAAACAGATGAAACGCTAACGCCTGAGATGATTCAATCGCAATGGGAGCAGAAAACCCCGCTTGGAATGATCGAACATCAGCAGGCCTGGCGACCGGATGGAGAGATCGGCAAAATTATCGTCGCCAACCCGGCGATCGCAATCGTCGGCGATAGCCTTTTCGTGCATGGGGGGATCAGCCCCGATTATACGTCCTTTAGCGTCGACGAAATCAACGCCGCGGTTTCGGAGGCGCTCGCGACCCGCGCGATCGAAGATGACAGTATTATCCATCAGCAAAACGGGCCGTTATGGTATCGCGGCCTGATCGAACGCAAGCCGGCAGCCGTCCCGCCTGCTGGCGAAACCGCAGACGAAAGCGCGCCAGAAACGCCCGAGGAAGTAGCGACGCCGGCGATGACCCTTGAAGAAGAAGTCGATGCGGCGCTCGCAGCCTTTGGCGTCAATCGAATCATTGTTGGCCACACGCCGTCGCTCACCGGCATAAATCCGCTTCATGGAGGCAAGGTCATCCAAATCGACACTGGCATCGCCGACTATTATGGCGGAACGCGATCCTTTCTCGAAATCAAGGACGGCATGGTTTACGCACACGATAATGGCGTCATGCGCGCGCTTTCCGAAGAAGGAGAGGAATGATGCGATTGCTTTCCCTGATAATCTTGTTTTTTGCAGCGCCGCTCTCAATGGCCATGGCGAAAGAACCAAAACCGCTTTTTGCGAGCGAAGACACCCTTACATTGCGCATCGAGGCGCCTTTTACATCCCTCATCAGGGCGGCGCCGCGATCAGAAGACCCTTTCCCGGCAACGCTGACGCTCGAGGGCGCGGCGCCGGAAACCCACACAATAACTTTGGCGCCGCGGGGCTTATCCCGCCGCAACACGGAAATTTGCGGCTTTCCTCCGTTACGCGTTGCCTTCGAAGAAAAGCCAAAGAAACCTTCGCTCTTCAAAGGGCAGAAGAAACTCAAGCTCGTCACCCATTGCCGAAAGTCACACTCATTCCAAAAACACGTACTGCTCGAATACAATGCATACCGGCTTTACAATGCTTTTACGCCAAGCAGCCTGCGCGTACGCCTTGCCGACATCGAATATTTCGATACGGATAGAGACAGAACCCTAGTGACCCGCAAAGGCTTTTTTATCGAAGACATCGACGACGCCGCAAAACGAAATGGCGTTAAGGAAATCAATATAGATGACATTACGGCATCGCAGCTCGATCCGCAGGCGGCGGCGCGATACGCCCTTTTTCAATATATGATTGGCAATTATGATTGGTCGATGCATTCAGGCCCAGCGGGCGATGATTGTTGCCATAACAGCAAACTGATCGGCGATCGCGAGCCGCCGCTGGAAGCCTTAACGCCCGTCCCGTATGATTTCGATCATTCCGGCCTGGTCGATACGCCTTATGCGGCCGTGCCTTCGACCGTACCGATCCGCAATGTGCGCGCGCGCTATTTTCGAGGTTTTTGCGCCCATAATGAGCACACAATTTCGGCTGCTTCCGCGATCAGGCAAAGCCAGGAGGCGTTTGATACGCTCATTGACGAAACGCCCGGCCTAGCAAGCTCGGCTAGGCATCAATCAAAACGTTTCCTAAAAGGCTTTTTCAAAAACATCGCCGACCGGGAATCGATCGAAAAACGCCTGCTGCGCACCTGCCGCGAGTAGATCGTCTAAAGGCCTGACATTTGGAGCGCTATTCGAGCGCGCCTTCATATATGGTGATCCTGCCGGGACCGCGATGCGCGCCCTCATCAGCGACAACAACAGCGCCGGACGGCATAACAGTGATTCCTTCTGCCTGCGGATGATCTTTCTTTTTGAGCTTGTTGACCGACGTAATCTCATTGTCAGGATTGATTTCAAGCAACAGATATTCTTGGGCCACAGCGACGACAAACCCGCCATCGGGACGGCGTTCGATTGCAGAGGGCCGGATTGAAAGCGTTTTGCCTTTTTTAGACTCTATGTTGTAAGGGATGCTTAGCCACGGAGCTTCCGGAGGCTCGCGGTCATTGACGCTCCAGCGATAAATGTGCACGACGCCGGCCTCTAAATCCGCGGACGAGCGTTTACACAAAAGTAAAAAAGCATCGGGCTCCGTATCGACCGTCAAACCTTCAAACTCACAGACGTCGCGCAGCCCCGTATCATACACATTGTGCACCACGCGCTCGCCGTGTTTGCCGATCGGCGCTTCGTAAATCTGCCCTTTGCTGGTCAATAAATAAACGCGATCATCGGCGACAGCTATGCCTTCAAAATCTCCCTTCACGGTCGGCTCGCCCAACGCAAAGGCCCTCACTACCGAGCCGTCTTCAAGGCTCACTTCGTAAACGATGCCATGCTCGTCATTGTGGGCGTAGACGGACATCTCGCTGGCGGCGGCAAGTCCGGAAACTTCGACAAGCCCCTCCGGCAGCAGGAATACCTGCTTGCTCGTACCGGCTTCTTCGCTGATGGCCGCGTCCTGCGCCTCTTGATCACAGCCCGTCGCCAGCAAAAGGAGCGCAGCAAATGCGAGTCGCCAAACCGCGTTCATCAACCAGTCTCTTCGCCGCTTTGGTGATTTGAGCGCTTGCTGGTTCGACGCATATAGCGGTGCGCGCCCTTCTTTGCCCCATAATCTGTTATCCACAAAATCAGAAAACAGTAATTGAACGCCATCGACATCACGGCGGCGATCTCGATCGCGCCAATTCCCGCTGACAATCCAATGCCGATCGCCAGCAAAATATAAAGGGCGTCTCCGGAACTTTTTAGCGTATTGCGAAACCGGACGCCGCCGACAATACCGGCAAGGCTGAAGGCAAGCGCCAGGGAATCATGAACAATGATCACGATCCCCGTTACGGCAATCGGCAAGATCACTACCGTCTCGACCAACGATTGGTCATATTCATCGCGCTTGCGCAGCGCCATATAGGTCCAGCTCACTGGGATAACCGTTAAAATCGCCGCGGACACGGCGATGACCAGCCAAACAATGCTTTCGGCAAACGTCGTTACGTTCCTTGCGCCGATTTCGATAGAATCAAAGGGATCGTTGCTGGGCCCGCGCAAGAGCGCTTCAGCGCCGCCAATAGGCATATATTCCCGGACAATGGGAAACAGCGTTACCGCAGTGAAAACGGTCGCGCTAACAGCAAAATAGTAGATCGTCAGCCTTACGAGCAAGTGGACGGCCCGCATCGCACCCCCGAGTTCTTGTTTGCTTAAGCGATCGCCAGGCTGCGCACCATAATGTGTTGCGCGGTCAGGCGCAAAGCTGTTTTGGGAATTAATTGCGGATAGTTTCCGGCCAACTCGACTAAAATTCGGCCTTTATCCCCGCAAAGAAGCGGCGACCGACAATATCATAGAATTCGTAAAAGGTGTTGCCGGTCGCGAAAGCGACGATTGGCGGCTCAACATCAAAAAGGTTCTCAATACCTACAAAGGCGATTGTATTGTCCGTTGGGCGCGCTTGCAGCGCTGCATCAACATAGACAATGGCCGGAATACGCGCTGCAGGTATGTCTGCTGATCGTGAACTAAGCGCCTTGCCGCGCCGGCGAACGGTCCAAACCGTTTTTAGCGCATCCGATCCCAGACTGGCCGTGCCGTGAAGTTGATGACGCGGATATGCTGCAAGGCCTTCTTTTATGCTTTCCCTTGAATCATATATGCCATCAGTACGGACCCGATGGGTATAAGTATACAAAAGATCAAGCGAGAAGCTTTCCAGCAACCCAGAAGGAAAAAGGTCCGTTGAATATCGAAAGCGCGCATCAAGCCCATTGGCCCGGAACGAACCAGCATTAAAAAGCGTCGAATCGATGCGCACAACCTGTCGCGTTACCGGATCGCGTTCAATAAACAAATCACCCGTCGCAGGGTTTACCCCGCACAGAACGTCGCTCAAGCTTGCGCTGGAATAGCATTCCTTCAAAACATCAGGCGCATAGGACACATAGTCTTTCACGACATGATTGCGCCAATCAGCATTGAGCGTCAGGTTGCCGGGCATGTCCGGAAACAATGCGTGGAAATCCAACTGCGCGCCATAGACCTGCGAGCGAACCCGCTCATTGTCGAGATCAGGATTGCCGGTCGTTGCGACCAAAGTAAGGTCTTGGGTTTGTTGAAATCCCGCCGGCACGCCAAGCGGTCCGGCCGCCAAACAGTTTTCGATGATCACAGCGTCCGCGGCAGGATCGGCGCAAGGATCTCCGAACAGCACTCGAATATCGGGCCCTCGGCTAAACGACTCCACGACATTCGGCGAGCGACCGCCGTAAAAGACATTCGAATATAGATCAACGCCTTCCGCCGGCGACCAGCGGACATTTCCGCTGACATTGATAAAGTTATCGCCATCTTGACGAATGACATATCGCAGCGAGCCGCCGAGCTCTAAATGGCGCGCAAATTGCGCGTCAACCAATAGGGGCGCCGACGCTGTCGTGAAAAGCTCTGTAAACGATACATCACCGTCAGCGCCGGGAAAGAAAAACTCGCCTATTGTCCGCCCGCGATTCGGATTGGCAATCGCTTCATCGTTCAAAGACTCCGTGCGATAGTCGATCCCCGCCGTCAACATGCCGCTCTCACCGCGATTTTCAAAGATTGGTCCGCTGATTTTTGCTTGCGCAATTTGCTCACGAAGCGTGATGACGCGCCTGCGCGGCGCAGCAGCAATGAAATTTGCTTGCATCGACGTGATATTCGACGATCCGAAGATATTGATGGGCGTACAGCCAGTCACAGTCGCGCACAAAGCGGGATCAAGCGCAATTTCCAATCGGTCTGCATTGACCACGCCAGTTGCAAGATCGTCAGTCTTTGTCCGTCCGTATTGATAAGAAACGTCGTATTTCCAATCTCCCGATAGCGGACCTTCGATGCCGCTCAGCAATTGAAAGCTTTTCCGGGTAATGTCGCTGCGCCGCGGCCCGAGTTCAGCAAAACGGCGATTCAACACCAGACCATCAATGGCCGAACCGATCTGGGCTTCGACCTGAGCGACAAGTCCTGCCGGAATGAACGGATTGTCAACAGGCACGAAGACGCCGTTGCCATAAAGCGGGCTTGCGCCTCTGTAGATCGAAACCGGAACCGGCGCGATCTGGGTCTTAACGACTGACTCTGCAAAATGTCCATCTGCATAGATCTTGTGCCCGCCTGAGAGTTCAAATGATCCCGTCCCATAACCGATCAGTCGTTCAATCTCAGGAAGCGCGGCAAAATCCGTTGTCCAATCATAAAGCTGATCTAGGCTTCCGATAAACGGCGCAAAAGAAGCGCCGTCGTCAGAGAAGGTGACGCGCTGCAGATCGCCGCCGCTGAAAACAACATCACCGCTAGACGTTAAGGCGCCCGCCAAAGCGCCGTTCGGCGTAAAAGTGCTGCCGCCGAAACCCGGCAAAAACTCAGCGTCCGCCTCCGCAGTCATGAGACCATTGTCTGAAAAACCAAAAGGATTGGTAAGGCGCGGCCGGTCTTCAACCAGCAGGGACGGCTCTTGTGCATAGGTAATCCCAGCGGAAAGTTTGGCGCGTTCATCAAAGAATGATTTTCCCGCTAGGATGGAGAAAGAATATTCCTCCGTATCGCCCATTTCCGAGACGCCGCCATCCGCCGTAAGCGCTATGCCGTCAATTTCATCGCGCGTGACGATATTGACGGCGCCAGCCACGGCTTCAACGCCAATCGCCGCGCCAGCCCCTTGATTGACGATTTCAATGCGTTCGACAAAAGGCGCCGGGATGGCGTTGAGATCAACGCCAACGACCGTTCCATTGCCGCCGCTGGTCCTCACAAAGCGCCTGCCGTTGACCATGACAAGCGTTCGTTCAGGCCCAAGGCCGCGCAAATCGGCAAGATTTAATCCGCCAGCAGAGATAAACAAGGCAGTGTTGGCGGACGTAACCGATGCGACGCTCGCCGGCAGTTCAAAAATCGGTTCGGCGACATTCATGGCGCCCTTCAGCCGCAGTAATTCGCTATCAAGGGTGTAAAGGGCGCGCGCGCCGGCCTGATGCGTCGGCGCACGGTAGCTTGCCGTTACAATAATCTCATCGCGCAGACCTTTCGGCGACTGCATCGGTTCGACCTGCAGCGATTTGTCATTCGAAACAATTTGCGGCGGCGCCTCAGGCGATTCGATGATCGCCCAGGTTTCATGGTTAACGCGATGATAGCTGAGCGGCGTCGCATCAAGCAGCGCAGTTAACGCAACAGGCGCAGTAAACTTTCCCTTTAGAGGCTTTGCAGTCAATCCATCCACAAGATGATGGTCAAAAATAATCAATACGCCGGCGCTGTCGCCGAACGCCTGCAGTGATCGGGAAAGCGGCCCTTCGGGAATGTCAAAGGCGATGCGCGTGTTGCTTTCATGGGAACGAACGAACGCATGCGCCGGTGCGACAATCACGCCCGCAACGCATGCGCACGAAAACACTGCGCATAGAAAACCCTTTATGCCCACCTGCTTTCTATCCATCCCGATAAAGCAAAATCAGCGTCGGGCTTTGCGTCTCAGCGCGCAAGGACAATGCGACAGTCAGCGCTTCAATCGCGACGGCCTGATCGTTAAGGTCAAAACCACCTGTCACACGAATATCGTTAAGAGCAGGATCGGCTAACTCTATCTTTGCCGCAAAATAGCGATTGAGATCTTCGACAACATTGGCGAGCATCTCGTTTTCGTAAAACGCCTTGCCGCTCCGCCAGGAAACAACCGTATCCGGATTAAATTCAGTAACCTGAGGCGCTGCAGCGTCATTGGTCACGACGGCCTGCTGGCCGGCGATCAGCGTTGTTTCGCGCGCATCCGATTGGCGCGGCCGTAAATCTGAAGCGCCAACCTGTACGACGCCCGATAAAACGGACACGACGGCGGCGCCGCTGAGATTACGGACATTGAAACGCGTGCCCAGCACCCTAACTTCCGCGCTCGGCGTTGTTACAACAAACGGACGCTCAACATCGCGCGTTACGTCAAACATCGCTTCGCCGCTGACGAGCACCGCATGACGCTCTCCGCCAGATTGCGTGAAAGTAAGCTCGCTATCCGTATTCAGGGAAACAATGCTGCCATCCGCCAGGGCAATATCGGTGCGTTCGCCTTTTTGCGTGACAAAGCGCGTCGGCGTTACGCTTGTAGTGAACAAGCTGACGGTAAAATAGGCGAATGCAGCGATAGACGCCGCGATCGCGGGCGTTGCAATGATCCAACGTTTGCGCGAAGCGTCTGTTCGCGCAAATTCATATAGATCCCGCTCTAACGCTTCCGCAGCTGCAGCGTCGCCGGCGTCACTAGCGGCTTCCGCAGTCTCGATGAAACTGTCAAAGGCCGCCCGGTGCGCCGAATTGATCGCAAGCCAGGTCTCAAGCTCGGCGGCTTCAGTCGCTGACAACTCTCCCGACAATGACCGCGCCGCCCACTGCGCAGCCATGTCGTCTATGGTCTGATTATTTTTCTGTTCCATTTTGTCGTCCGGTTTTTAAGTTTACTAACTAACTGCCCCTGATCTTCTTCTTCGCTTTGCGCGGAAACGCGACGACAGTTGCGCCCTTGCCGTCGCGGAGTTTCTCACGCAGGATTTTCAAAGCCTCGATCATGTATTTCTCAACGCTGCTTTCAGAAACTTGCAGCGCTCGCGCGATCTCTTTGTAGCTGAGCCCGTCAAACCTGTTCATAACGAACGCGCGGCGCGGCCGTTCCGGTAAATCCCGAATGGCTGCAAGAGTAAGCGTCACATCCTCGCGAATGCTGGTCTCGGTTTCCGGAGACGGCGCAAGCGATGCAACGTGCTTTAAAGGATCGTTTTCAATGGGATCGGCCGCTGAGACATGCCGACGTTCAAAGCGATTGCGGCGTTTTAATTCGTTAAGCGCAAGATTGCTCGCCGTCTTAAAAATTAACGCGCGCGGATTATCGATTTTTTCGGTTTCAGAAAACGCCCAGACCCGCAGAAACACATTCTGCGCCACATCGCGCGCAGCATCCGGGTCGCCAAGCTTTTTGGTCAGCCAGCGCACGAGCATTTTCTCGTCCTGGCGGATGGCGGCTTCAATCAACGCCTGCTGCTTATCATTCATACCGCGCCAGCCCGGCGGGTAGCAGCAGACGGATTTTTTTCCAAAGCCTTTGAGTACCCGATCATCCTAAGCCTTACCTAGCGCCAATCGGCATTGCGCCGTTTGACCTTAAAGCAAGGCCGCCGCTTGATTTCTCAGCGACGATCGCTTGCCCATCACGTGTTCAAGACAGCGTGCAATATCTTCGCCCACTCTGGGAGCCTGCAAAACTTTCTTTCAAAAAAGTTTTGAGGAACCCTAGGGGCTCGGTTGTCTACTGTCCGAACACGGGGGCTACTCCTCCGAGGGCCATCGTGTTTGTACCCGAGAGCCGGGGAGCGTGGCAGCGCTTCCTGGCGCTCTCGTTTTAAGACCTTACTCTCATTGTTCGCAGGCAGGCAAGGTCGTCGGACGGTTTCATGACCCGGTGAGCGGGTCATTCGTAACGCATTTATCGTTGCGTTCCCGCCTTGTTGCAAAATCACAACAGTAATCGCTCAGCTGCGCCAATTCCCTGAGGGGCCGCCGCCGCTCCGCTGTCTCCACACCTTGGCGACGCTGCGCCGGGAGGGGCGCCGAACGTGTTCGCGTTCGTATTCGCAAGGCCCGACAGCGTTAACGATTAAAACACGAGGGACAAAAATGATTGATAGAATAAACGCCCGCAACCGCCGGCGCCTGTTAGGCTCGTCAATGCTGTCGGGCCTTGCGGCGATTGTTGCGGCGCCGTCGCAGGCAGTAGCGCAAGACGGCGACGCCGCTGTCGATGACACCATTATCGTAACCGGCACGCGTATCCAGCGTGCTGACCTTGAGGCGCCCTCTCCGGTGCAAAGCATCGGCGAACAGGAATTCACGCTGCGTAACTCCGTGAATGTTGAAGGGCTCCTGCAAACACTGCCTCAAGTCAGCCCAGGCAACACGAACATTTCCAACAACCCGGGTTCAACGACGGGTTCCGTTGACCTCCGCGGTCTCGGCACCACCCGAACGCTGGTCTTGTTGGACGGTCGACGCCTTCCTTCAGCGGGCATCAACCCAGGTTCGACCTCGGCAAACGTGGTCGACCTCAACATGATTCCCACGGGGCTTGTTGAGCGGGTTGACGTAGTCACCGGCGGTGCTTCCGCTGTTTACGGCTCCGATGCGATCGCCGGCGTTGTTAACTTCATTCTGAAGGACGACTTTGAAGGCATCCAGCTCGACACGTCCTATCAGTTCCGTGTTGAAGATACGAACGCTGATACATTTAACACCAGCCTTTTGATCGGCGGTAATTTCGCTGACGGGCGCGGCAACGCCGTCCTGCATTTCGGCTATACAGATCGCCAGGGCATCTTCGCCTCGCAGCTCGAAAATTCAAGACAACCCGCGAACCCGCTCAATGGTGGCGGAATCGCTCAAGGCTACAGCGAAGACATTGTCGCCTTTGGCACCTTCAACATCGGTTCGACGTCCATTCCCGGCCTGCACACCGATCAACTCATTGATCTGACGGGCGCCGGTTTGGCCTCGCCGGACGGCATGGGCGGATGCGGCGGCGTACTCGGCGCCTCCCTTGATACGACAAACAACATTTGTTTGGGCGAGGTAGACTTTACCGGTGGCGCTCCTTCGGTGTTCGTACCCAATGGTCCAGGCAACGAACAGTACAACTTCGCTGGCGTCAATTTCGCGCAGATCCCGCAAGAGCGCTGGCAGATAGGCGGTTTTACAACCTACGAAGTCAATGATCTGTTGGAAGTTTATGCGCGCGGCACCTATTCGTTTAACGAAGTACCGCAACAACTAGCGCCGACACCTGCAGGCTCGTCCGCCGGCAGCTTTATCATCAATCTCAACAACCCATTCCTGACGCCGGAGATGGTGGCGGTTCTATCAAATGCAGTTACGTTTGATCCCGACACCGGCGTAGCGCTTTCGGCGTTGGGCGATGCCGACATGAACGGCATAATGGACGTCACGACGACTGGCGGTCGCCGAATGCTTGAGCTTGGCAACCGCTTCAGAAACGTTCGCCGGTCAACTTTTCAACAACTGGTTGGCGCGCGCGGGACCATTCCGAGCCTAGAATGGGATTGGGATGTTTCTTACTCGTTTGGCCGAACGGATGCGTCCTATCAGGAAAACGGAAACATCATTTCGACACGTTATACAGAAGCGGCGAATGTTGTTCCTGACGCCATGGGCAACCCAGTTTGCGCAAGCGGTAACCCTGCATGCGTGCCGATCAATATCTTCGGTGAAAACAACGTCTCGCCTGCGGGCGCTACGTTCATCGGCTTCGATGCACAACGACAACAAGTTGTTGAACAAAGTGTTTTCCTGGCGACTCTCGCTGGTGACGCTCCTGCATTTGTTCCGTGGGCGGAGAGCGTTCCCGCCTGGGTGTTCGGCCTAGAGTATCGGGAAGAATTCGGTGAACAGGTGGGCGATACCGCGATTGCGACGAGCGCAATCACAGGCTTCAACGGCTCCCCGGATATTAGCGGCCGCTATGATGTCTACGAAGTGTTCGGCGAATTGCAGGTTCCGATCGTTCAGGGCGTTCAGGGTGTCGAAGATTTCACGATCAACGCCGCGTTCCGGTACTCCGACTATTCGACTGTCGGAGGCGTGTGGACCTATTCGGGCGGTTTCTCCTGGGAACCCGGCATGGGAACAGGCCTTCGAATTCGCGGCCAGTACCAGCAAGCGGTGCGGGCGCCCAACTTGTCTGAGCTCTTCGCCCCACAAGCGAACGGCTTTCCAAGTGCAAACGACCCCTGCGCCAGCGCAGCTGGCGACTCGGCAACCTGTATCGCCACAGGTGTTCCATCAGCTCTCGTAGGAAGCTCTCTGCTGCAAGGAAACTCACAAATCGAGACCTTCACAGGCGGTAATCCGAACCTTACAGAGGAAACTGCCGAGACCTTTACGATCGGCGCAATCTGGCAGCCGGATTTTCTCGACGGCTTGACCGTCGTCGTCGATTACTACGACATCGAAGTGACGGACATCATCGCTTCGCTGGGCGGCGGCTCGACGCAAAACGTTCTGGACGCCTGCTACGTCACGCTTGCCGATCCGAACAGCCAGTTCTGCCAGGCTGTCACGCGTCTGCCAGGCGGTACGATCAACTTTGTCACCGCATTAAACGACAACATCTCCGTGGCGACAGTCCGCGGCATCGACGTTCAAGTGCAATACAATCTTGATCTTGGCGATACGTTTGGGACCGGCAACGACCTCGGCATCTTGTCGTTCAACATGAACGGCGCTTATACGCTTGAGAAGTCGTTCATTGCAGACGATGTGAATCCGGAAGTTGATTGCGCGGGCTTCTTTGGCACGTCGTGCTTCAACGACAATGATCCGGTGCCCAGTTGGCAGCACGTGCTTAACACCACCTATAACTACCGCGCAGCAACTCTCAATGCGCGCTGGCGGTATATCGGCGGTGTCGACAGGCAACCGTCTGCAGGCAACCGCGTCGCTGGAATCGCCGCGTTCAACTATCTGGACATCTCCGGTTCATATGACGTGAACGAAAACGTCACCCTCAACGCCGGCGTCTTGAATGTCCTTAACAAAGAGCCGCCGTTTGTCGGTCTGTCTGACGGCGACAACATCAACACGCTGGAATCAACGTACGATATCCTTGGGCGTCAAATTTTTGTCGGCGCGTCTTTCCGCTTCTAGAAAGCAGCCGACAGCCAAAACAAAGAACGGCGGGTCGAAAGACCCGCCGTTTTTTTTGGATCGCGGCCAATGCTGCCGGGAAGAGGGAATTCGCCTACAGTCGTTGGCGGCGATCCGTCTCGGCTCTTAAAGCGCGCAATCGGTAAATGGCTGGATGGAAGCCAGCACGAAGCTTTGGCTGGCGCCTGCTGGAACCCAGAAATTCTCAATTTTGGCGGTTTTCGCCGTCAATGCAGCCTCTGCCTTTGCAATGACCTTTGCTTCGAAACGGTCCTGGTTGGCGTCCAACAACAAATAAATCTGTTCGATCGAAGCCGTATGATGCGTCGGCGTTGGCGCGCTTTGCGCCTGGGCGGCGCTCGAAATCGCGGCAAATCCGGCGGCGATGGCGGCGGCTGATTTTGCGAAAGAATGTGTCATATCGGTCTCTCCCCGTTGGTGTTGATCGTCAGCGCCTCGCTGACAGACCGGAGATGGGGCGTCGCTAACAGCGGAACTGTTACCTGGATCACAGAGTCGCGCGTTTTTTCAAAAAACCCGCTTCAGCGCCAAAATGCTGAGGCGATGCTGTATTTTTACAATTTCGCACCGGCGTTGTGACTTTGGTCACAAGGGCTCCGCAATGGCCGCCCCATCTCCCTGTTGTCGGCGGGATGATTGACCCGCAAAGCGTTTTAAAGAGGGAGACATGATAATGACCAACTTAGCTGCAAAATCCGCCATCGCCATTGCAACTACAATTTTCATGAACGCAGCAAGTCCGGCAGCCGCCGAAGTTGCACCGCGCCATACCGGAACGTCCGACTTTGTTCTCGCCAGTCTTCATGACGCAATGGACGCCAACCAGGCGCAAATTTTTAAAATCGTTCTCAACACCGCAGAACGCCGCACGCAGGCAAAGCTCGCGAAGATCGAGAATTTCAACGCGCCTAAAGCACATGCGGAGAATGCGCTCAAAGCGGTTGCGCTGACCCACTAACACCACAAACGCTTAACCAGGGGACTTGGAAGGTCAATGCTTGTCACGCTCACTGTTATCCTTACGGGAACGATCATCACTTCTGCGCTGTTGGCCATTTGCGGCATTGTCATGAGCAGGAATTCCTGATTGATACTAAACGGCGTTACGCGCCAAGCGACAAGCGCCCCGGATTTGTCGCAAGATTGGCGCGTAGCACAGGCCTTGACTGCGGGCGGCTATTCGCCTTGCAACCCTTGGTCTGGAAGCGGCCGGCAATCGGGGGAGAGAACCGCCGGTCGCTTCAATAACGATCGAGTCATGTCGCACCCGCTGGATTCGACCTTCTTCGGGACCTTGAAGAAGCGGTATTTCGCCCGAATTGAGCGGCGCGCAACCGTCAAGCTTCACGATCCTTTGATCACGGTATGTTCCCCGGGCTTTCTTAACAGGCGCGCATAAACTAAGACCCGATAGCGCTGGTCAAACGTTAGAGCCTGATTTCTGTGCCTATGTCCTCTGCCAAGCACGCCGACGCCAAATTCGCCGCCCAGCGCCTGCGCGCGACAGCACCTTTACGCCAAATCGCCGATGGTGATCT
>JANQOV010000040.1 GCA_028285645.1 Hyphococcus sp. | reverse complement strand
CCGGGGATTCGCGGCAGGCTCAAATCTTGGTCTGCGCTTTTTGATGGAATGCGCCAAGCCGGAGTTCTTTTTGTTGCTTAACCCGGACGCCGTGCTCGCCAGGGGTTCAGTCGCGGCGTTCAAGGAACGGCTTGCAGACAAAAAAGCCGGTCTTTGCGGCGCCACTGTCTTGCGTTGGTCTCCGCCCCATGAGGTGCAGGCCTTCGGCGGCGCCCGGCTTCGTCCGATGTCATTGTTGGGGGATAATCTCGGCGCAGGACGCGCGCTTTGCGATGCGCCGCATAAAACCGAAGTGGAACGCCGGCTATCTTATCCCTTGGGCGCCGCCATGGCCTTCCGCAGGGATTACCTTGAAAATGTCGGGTTTCTCGATGAGCGCTATTTTCTCTATTATGAAGAGGCCGACTGGGCGCGGGCTGGCGCGCTTTTTTTTAGGCCGGTCTGGGCGCCTGGCGCGGTGGTTTATCACCAACACGGCGCCGCCGCCGGCAGCCGGCAAAGAGATGGCGAGCGTTCGCCGTCTGCGGACTATCACATGGCGCGCTCGCGTATTCTGTATGCGGTCAAATGGCGCCCGCTTTTGGCGCCGTTGTTGATCGCAGCGGGGCTCGTTCAAGCGTTGCGTCGTTTGATGCGCGGCCATCTGGGCCAGGCAAGGGCGGTTTTGCTTGGGTGCATACCAGGCGTCCCGAAACCGCGCTTTTAGCAACATGCCTTTTGTTACAGATTGCAAGTGCGTTTTTGGGGGTGTTCTCGCCTATATTGCTTTCTTGCAAGCAGGCCGGCTCATGTTAGAAGCGACGCAGGTTCTTAACAAAAACAGTTGAAACATGCTCCAGGGCGATCCTCCAGCGCAATCGAGTGAAGGTGCAAGCACCGCCGAAACGCAAGTTGCGCCGCCGGAGTTGGTCGACAACCCTGACGCGGCGGCGGCGGCGCAAGCAAGCGAACCATCGATAAACGAAGGTCCGACCGAATCAGGTGCGGATAGCGCAGCAACGGAAGGTTCGGCGCTCGAGACGTTGTTTGCCGCCGATGAATTGCGCGCTCGCGGAGAAGCGGCGCTGGCCTGGCTGCAAACGCGCGTCTTGAATTTCGACGTTGCGATTGAGGCTGTCCTCTTGATTGCAGCGATAGCGCCTGCAGCCATATTCGGGCCGCGGCTCAAACAATTCATTAACAATCAAATTGCGCCAAGGGCACCCTATGGCGCGTTGCGCCGTGCGGCCAATGCATTCGGCCATATCGCAACGCCCATCGCGCTTTACTTCATTCTTCAAATCGCCGTGCTTGTCTTGCGGGCGCTGGATCGCCAGACTGCGTTGGTCGAGGCGGGCGTCAGCCTTTTGACCGCTTGGATTGTCATCCGCCTTGTCACATTGGTTATTCGCTCGCCGTTCTGGTCGAAGGTTGCGTTTTATGTCGCCTGGCCACTCGCGGCGCTCGATGCTTTCGGTGTTCTCGGCGAAGTCGTGCGGCAGCTCGAAGCGTTTTCAGTGCCCATCGGCGAAGACGCGAGCGGCAATCCTGAGACATTTTCAGCGCTCGATTTAATCCGCACGCTTATGGTGTTTGGCGTCCTCTTCTGGGCGGCGTCTTTTACCGCCGGCTTCATCAAGGGCCGCATCGACGCTATTGATGAACTGACGATTTCATTCAAGGCACTGCTCGGAAAAATTCTCGACATACTCCTGCCGGTAGTTGCGCTCGTCGCGGCCTTGCAGATTGTCGGGTTTCCCTTTGGCACGTTAGCGATCTTTGGCGGCGCGATCGGCCTTGGCATCGGACTTGGCATGCAAAGCACCGTTTCGAATTTCCTTGCTGGCTTTACGCTGATCGCTGACAAATCGATCAAGCCGGGAGACGTCATCGAAGTCGACGACACTTATGGCTGGGTGACGGAAATGAACGCTCGTTACGTGACCTTGCGCACCCGCGATGGCACGTCTCATCTCGTTCCCAACGATAAATTCATCTTGGATGGTGTTACCAACTGGTCTCATGGCGATCGGATTGTGCGCCTGCACGCGCCCTTCGGCGTCTCCTATGATGTGCAAGATGTGCGGGCGCTTGCCCGCCGTGCAGAAGAAACGGCGCTCACTGTCGAGCGGGTTTTAAAGAACCCTGCGCCGCGCTGCAATCTCATGGAGTTTGGAGACAGTTCCATCAATTTCGATTTGCGCTTTTGGATCAACGATCCCGCCAACGGATCCGCCAATGTGCGCAGCGATGTCTTTATGGAGATTTGGGACATGCTGCACGAAATGGGAATTGAAATTCCCTTTCCGCAACGGGATCTACACGTCAGATCCATGCCGCAAAACGCGGCGCCGATTTTCGAAACTGCGCCTCCCCAAGCGGAATCAAAGGCTTAAAGCCGATAACGCTTGCGCGAGGGCGGCTTTGATCTTGCCGCGCAGTGACTTATATTGGGTCGGGGCGTAGCTTACGCATTGTCGGGAGGCAATTTCATGTTTCGATCACTAACACTCGTCGCCGGCGCGCTCATCCTTGCCGCTTGCGCAACCGCAACCCCCTACGGGCCGGCCGAACAGGGCGGCGGATATGGCTTTTCAGAGCAACGCATCGAGGCCGACCGCTATAGAATTACGTTTCGCGGTAATTCGCTGACCAGCCGTGAGACGGTTGAGAATTCGCTGCTCTACCGGGCGGCGGAGCTCACCCTGCAACAGGGCTTTGATCACTTTGTTGTCTTGGAAAATGATACAGAAGCGAGGACTTCTGTTCGGCGCACGGCCTCGCCGGCGTTTTACGGCCGCTACGGTTATGGCTATCCGTTCTACCGTCCCTACTATGCCTTTCCATATTACGCTTATGGTTTCGGCTGGGGCGTGCCCTATGACAGCTATACACGCGAAATCACGCGCTATTCTGCGATCGCATTCGTATCAATGGGTGAAGGCGAAAAGCCCGCTGATAACGCGCGCGCGTTTGATGCGCGGGAAGTGCTTGAAAACTTACGACCCTATGTGATTGGCGACCAGGCGGCGCAGGGATACTGAATTCTGACCGCCGGACGTCTTATTAGACGACCCGCAATGCTGGGCGCGAGTCGCCTGACGATTGCGTGTCGTAGCTGACGACGAAGCCCCGCGGCGTGTGGCGCACAACGATCCCGCGCGAGCGCCCGACATGGATGACTGATCCGACAGGCGGTCGCCGGGGCGCATCGACGGCGACGCTCTCAACACAGCGATCGATGATTTTGACGAATAGCGAGGTTCCATCGTCAAGGCGGCAAACCATGCGCGTGTTTTCGTCTCGATGCCGCGGCGTCGAGCGTCGATCCGTCTGCAATCCTGCAGACAATCCGCTGTTCGCAAGGACCATCAGTTTTTCTGTCAGCAGCGTGCGCCGTTTCTTGGACAGTCGGAACGACAGGGCCAAACCGTCAGGGAAAGTCCGAGCGACCGTACCCTCGATGATGTCCAGTCCCTTGATGCGAATGACTGCCGCATCGCCAACCACCGCCTTTGTGTCTGCCTGGACGGCAAGATCGCCGGGCGACATATTTAACAGCCGCCCTTCGCACTCCTCCGTATCGTTAATGACAATCCGCGCTGGAAGATCAATGCTAACGCGTTTGAACCGTCTCGAATCCGTTTTAGGCATGCGCCGTTTCCCCAAAAACCGTACTAGTTTTGCCTGGGTGCAACTTACGCGCCGGGCGCTCAAAAAATGTCTAACGGAGGAGATTCATTTTTATGTAATTTCGGGAAACGAGCGCCTCTGGCGTCTTGGCAAGTCATCCCGCGCGTTTGTATGGTTAATCTAAGGGGCGCATTCTGGCGAATGATCGGAGTGATGCAAAATGAGAAAATACGGAATTGCCGCAGGCGCAGCCGCTTTGTGGATGGCAGCAATGGGTATGGCGACAAGCGCAACGGCCGAAGACGATCCTTATCTGTGGCTCGAAGACGTTGAAGGCGAGAAAGCACTCTCCTGGGTGCGCGCTCAGAACGAGGCGTCATTAGGCGCGCTGGAAAGCGATCCGCGATTTGAGGCGCTCTATAATGAGGCCTTAACCGTGCTGACATCCGATGCGCGTCTGCCGCTTGGGCAGATACGCAATGGGTTTGTGTACAATTTCTGGCAGGATGAAACCCATGTTCGCGGCCTCTGGCGGCGCGCGGCTGTGGACGGATATCGCGCCGGCGCGCCCGATTGGGAAACCATCCTCGACTTTGACGCGCTTGCGGAAGCGGAAGACGAAAACTGGATCCATGGCGACATTGTTTGTCTGACGCCGGAATATCGCCATTGCATGATAGAGATGTCCTATGGCGGCAAGGACGCCGCCGTTTGGCGCGAGTTCGATATCGAAACAAAGTCGTTCGTTGAAAACGGCTTTGTCCTACCAGAGGCGAAAAGCTGGCTCGCCTGGGTTGATAAGGATACGCTTCTGGTCGGCACCGATTGGGGCGAGGGCGCGCTCACCAATTCCGGCTATCCGCGTCAAATCCGCCGTTGGAAACGCGGTGACAACATGACGTTCGCCGAAACGGAACTGACCTTTGATCCGGAAGACGTTTGGGCTTTTCCCATTGTCGCGCAAGATGGCGATGCAACGCACGAATTCATTATGCGTGGCGTTACCTTTTTTGAACGCGAGTTTTACTACCGAAATCCTGAGGGCGAGTACGAAACTCTGCCTTTGCCGTTGAACACGGATTATCAAGGCGTTTTGGACGGGCAGGCGATTTTCTTCCTGCGTCAATATATGAACTATGGCGGCGCAGAATATCCGCAAGGATCTGTCATCGCTTACAATCTTGCCGACGGTTCCGTCGAGCAAGTGATGAAAGGCGCCGACAACCAGTCGATTGAGGACATTGGAGTCGGCAAGACCGGCCTCGTCATTCAATATCTGGAGGACGTTTCCGGTAAAGCAGTCCGGCTGTCGAGGACAAAATCAGGAAAGTGGAAGCAGAAGAAAATCAAGCTACCCGAAAACGGAGTTGTCAACCTAGTCTCGGTCGGGGGCGGAACGGACGACGCCATGCTTTCATTTGAGAGTATGACGACGCCGGACAGCCTTTATTTTGTGCCGGACGGCAAAAAGCCCGAAAAAATCATGGAAACGCCGCCCTTCTATGATGCGGCGGGCATTGTTGTCGAGCAGCGTTTCACAACATCTGTAGACGGAACAAAAGTTCCTTACTTCCTGATGGCCAAGGAAGACGTGCTGAACAAGGGCGATGCCCCGACTGTTCAATATGGTTATGGCGGTTTTCTCGCGCCGATCCTGCCGGTTTATTATGAAGATCCGGCGCGTCCGCAACATGGCGCGCTTGGCGGATTGATGTGGGTGAAACGGGGCGGCGTTCTGGTGCTCTCAAATATTCGCGGCGGCTCTGAATACGGGCCCCGCTGGCATGAAGCGGCGCTCAAGGAAAATCGACAGCGTTCCTTCGACGATTTTATCGCTATTTCGGAACACCTGATCGAAACCGGCGTGACCACCTCTGAAAAGCTCGGCATTATTGGCCGTTCTAATGGCGGGTTATTGATGGGCGCGATGTTGACGCAGCGACCAGAGCTTTATGCAGCGATCGATATCGGCGTGCCGCTTTTTGACATGAAGCGCTACAACAAGTTGCTGGCCGGCGCCTCTTGGATGGGCGAATATGGCAATCCAGACATCGAAGAAGAATGGGCGTATATCTCTCAGTATTCGCCCTATCAAAAACTGGAAGCGGAACAGCCTTATCCGAAGGTTCTGTTTTATACCTCGACCAAGGATGATCGCGTGCATCCCGGTCACGCCCGCAAAGCCGCAGCAAAGCTCGCTGACCTTGGATATGATTTTTACTATTACGAAAACATAGAGGGCGGCCATGGCGGTACGGCGAACCAGGAGCAACTGGCGCGGCGCACGGCCCTTGAATATGTCTATTTCGTTCGCCAGTTGATGGGGGAGCCGTCAATGGGAGAGACTGAAGAATGAATGTAACTGCAACGCTGCTTTCCCGAGCCTGGCGCAAGGTTGATATCAAGCTATCGATCGACGACGACATGCACGTCCTGCGCTGGCGGCGCGGTTGGTTCATCGACGAAGTATTGTTTGATGATCGCCGCGTTGCGACCTCAAAAGGTCTGTTTGGCCGGGAATCTATTTTTGGTCTCGACCTTGACGCCGGTGACGGCGTGAAGGTCAAGCTCTTGATGATCATTGACGGCTCAACGCAATCGGACAGCTGGACCGGCGAAATGCTGCCGCCGGGCGTCCGGCTTGAAACCGCTCAAGAAACTTTGATCGCGGCGGGTTCGCTGGGCTCCGACAGGGCTGAGCCGTTCCGCGAGCTTTATGACCGCGCCATCAAGGTGATCGGGCTTTCATAACGCCGCCAAACCCGGTAGCGTCCCGCCTTGCGCTTAGAGCAAGACAATAATGGGAGCGCGGGATGGCCTGGTGGTTTGAAATCAAACTCTGGAAGCGTGTCTTTCTGGGGCTCGCGCTTGGCGTCGTGTTTGGTCTTGCGGTCACGCAAACCATGGGCGCCGAAGCGGGAGGGAAACTCCTCACCGACGTTAGGGTCGTTGGCGACATTTTCATCGGGTTGATCCGTCTGGTGATCATCCCGCTGATCTTTATGACGCTGGTCGCCGGTGTTTTGGCGCTGGGCGATCCGGCAAAGCTTGGGACCATCGGTTTAAAGACGATCCTGCTTTATCTGCTCACGACGTTCTTTGCGAACATCATCGGTCTTACCATGGGCACGATCTTTCGTCCGGGCGCCGGCGTCGATCTTGGCGGCGCCGAGCCGCGGCAGGTGACCGCCGAAGCCGCCGGTTTTTGGGACCGTATCGTTGGCATGGTGACGAAGAACCCTTTTGAGCAAGTCTTTTCCGGCGATCCCATGACGCTGATCCTGACCGCGGTGTTGATTGCGATCGCGATCATCGTCGCCTTGCGTTCCCTCGGCGCGCATGAAAAGAAACCGCTTTCGGCCTGGGTGTTTGTTGGTTTGTTCGCCCTCGGCGTCACCATGTCGTCAGGCGATATTCTGGTGGTGATTTTCACCTCAATTGTGCTCGGGATCATCCTGTTATTCGTCGGCGGAGTTGATGGCCCGGCGCCGCGATTTTTCTCTTACGCCTCGGACAAGGTGCTTGGCGTTACCCAGTGGATCATGGAGCTTGCGCCCTTTGGGGTCTTTGCGCTGATCGCCTGGGTCGTCGGGACGCGCGGTGTTGAAACTTTCACCGCGATCTTCTGGTTGGTGATCGCCGTATATCTCGGCTGTTTCTTGCACATGGCGATCGTCTATGGCGGCATCATCAAGCTTATCCTGCGGCTGCCCTTTATCAATTTCTTCCGCGGCATTCTTGATGCGCAGATGGTCGCCTATTCAACTTCGTCTTCGTCGGCGACCTTGCCGGTGACCATTTCGAACGTTCGCGAAAATCTGGGCGTGCATAAGTCTGTCGCCGGTTCGGTCCTGCCGCTGGGCGCAACGATCAACATGGACGGAACGGCGCTTTATCTCGGTATCGTTGCGCTCTTTACAGCGCAAGCGTTCGGTTACGCGCTAGAACCGCAGCATTATATCCTTATCGCCGTCACCGCTGCGCTGGTGTCTATCGGCGCTGCGGGCATTCCATCTGCGTCTCTCTTCCTGCTGGCGACGGTGCTTGAAGTCTTCGATGTAACGCCCGAGCATACGGCGCTCGTGGTCGGGTTTATTTTCCCCTTCGACCGGCTGCTCGACATGATGCGCACCGTCGTAAACGTCACCGGCGACGCCGCCGTCGCAACCACGGTCGCCAAATGGGAGGGCGAACTCGACGAGGACGTCTTCAAGTCGAGGGCGGTGCAGTAGGGCGGCTTGCTTTTGAGGCCCCGGGGGCCTATATCGCCCCCCGAATTTCGGGAAATCTTCAAATTCCCGCATTTGCCGGCACGACCCCCTATATGACCAGTAGGGCTGGGGCCGGGGATGCACCGCCGTCGGCGTAATGCGCTCACGGCGGCTATTTGTGCTGGTTTGCTGGTCGGTTTGGTAGTGACGCCGGCTTGCCAAAGGTTTTGGTTTGCGCGCCTTCGCGCGCGGGCGGCGTACCGCGCTCACGGCGGCTTTTACGGTTTGTGGGGGTGTCGAAAGGATATCGATGTTTGAAAGCCTTAGCGATCGATTAGGCTCCGTCTTTGAAAAGCTTCGCGGCAAGGGAGCCCTAGAAGAGAAAGACGTCAATGAAGCCTTGCGCGAGGTGCGCGTCGCCCTGCTTGAGGCGGATGTAGCGCTGCCGGTCGCCAAGGACTTCATCGCCAAGGTCAAGGAACGCGCGGTCGGGGCTGAGGTCCTGCGTTCGGTGACGCCGGGCCAGCAGGTCGTCAAGATTGTTCACGATGCGCTGATCGACATGCTTGGCGGCGGCGATGACGCTGAAGGCGCGGCGCTTAGTTTCGCAACAACCCCGCCTGCGGTCCTCATGATGGTCGGCCTGCAGGGCTCCGGTAAAACCACCTCAACAGCGAAGATCGCATTGCGGCTTACCAAGCGCGACAAGAAAAAAGTTTTAATGGCCTCGCTCGATACGCGCCGCCCGGCGGCGATGGAGCAGCTCGCCATTCTCGGCGAACAGGCTGAGGTCAAGACGCTGCCGATCATCGAAGGTCAGTCACCGGCGGACATCGCCAACCGCGCCGTCGAGGCGGGCCGGCTCGGCGGCTTCGACGTTGTCATGCTCGATACGGCGGGGCGGCTTTCCATCGACGAGCAACTGATGGCCGAAATCGCCGATGTGGCGGCGGCGACTAACCCGATCGAAACCCTGCTAGTGGTTGACGCGCTCACCGGTCAGGACGCCGTTGAGACCGCAACGCGGTTCAAGGAACGTGTTCCCGTTTCTGGCATCGTCATGACACGGATAGATGGCGACGCCCGCGGCGGCGCAGCGCTTTCCATGCGTGCGGTCACCGGCGCGCCGATCAAATTTGTCGGCGTTGGTGAAAAGCTCGATGCGCTCGACACCTTCGAGCCGGAACGCATGGCCGGCCGCATTCTCGGCATGGGCGACGTTGTCTCGCTCGTCGAAAAAGCCTCCGAAGAAATGGACATCGCCAAGGCCAAGAAACAGGCCAAGAAAATGGCGAAGGGCGAGTTCGATATGAACGATCTCGCCGATCAGTTCCGGCAGATGCGCAAAATGGGTGGCATGGGCGCCATCCTCGGCATGATGCCGGGCATGGGCAAAATGAAGAAGATGGTCGATTCTGCTGGCGGCCTCGACGACAGGGAAATTGTCCGTCAGGAAGCGATCATTTCTTCGATGACGAAGAAAGAACGCAAGAACCCAAAGCTGATGAATGCATCGCGCAAGAAGCGCGTTGCTGCGGGTTCGGGTACGACCGTTCAAGAAATCAATAAGCTCATCAAAGCTCACCGTCAGATGGCCGATATGATGAAGAAGATGGGCAAGGGCGGCATGAAAGGCATGGCGCAACAACTCGCCGGCATGGGTGGCGGCGGATTAGGCGGCATGCTGGGCGGCGCGCCCGATCCCGCGATGCTGGAGGCGGCTGGCGGCGGCAACAAAGGCAAGAAAGGTCAGGGCGCTGAAGACGTCGATTTCGACGCCATTGAAAAAGCGCTCTCAGGGCAAGCGCCAATGCCGCCGGGCATGGGTCTGCCGGGGATGGGGAAGAAGAAGTAGATGCTCTCCTCTGAAACCATCCTCAAGCGTTTCGAAACCCCCGATGAAATCCGCGAGTTTCCGAAGGGCAAATTCGAACTCGTGCATGTGGGCCCGATGACCATCGGCCGCGCTACTTATGAGCCCGGCTGGAAATGGTCGGAGGATGTGGGCAAAGCCATGGGCGAAGAATTCTGCTCTGTCGAGCATGTCGGCATGGTGGTTTCCGGCTGCGCAACCGCCGCCATGAAGGACGGCGAAGTCAAGGAAATGCGCGCCGGCGATCTCTTCTATGTTCCGTCGCATCCGCACGATTCATGGGTGGTCGGCGACGAACCCTACGTTTCGCTCCATTTTCTTGGGGCGGATAAATATTCAACTGAAAAGAACTGACAAAAGAAGGAAAACCATGTCACTCAAAATCAGGCTCGCACGGGGCGGCGCGAAAAAACGGCCCTATTACAACATTGTTGTCGCGGACAGCCGCATGCCGCGGGATGGGCGCTTCATCGAGAAGGTGGGCTCCTATAACCCGCTGCTCGCGAAGACGGATGAAAAGCGCGTTCAGTATAATGAGGACCGTATCAAGCACTGGCTCGGCGTCGGCGCCAAGCCCACGGATCGGGTGGCGCGTTTTCTCGCCGCTAATGACCTTGTGAAATGGGAGCGCGGCAACAACCCGAAGAAGGGCGAGCCGGGCGAGAAAGCCAAAGAGCGCGAGCAGGAAAAACAAGACAAACTGGAAGCGGCCAAGGCCGCTGCCGAAGAAGCTGCAAACGCGCCTGCGGAAGAAGCATCTGAGCAAGCAGACGCGCCGGCCGAGGAAGCAGACGCTGCTCCGGAAGAAGCCGCTGCCGAAGAAAAATCTGAATAAGCAGCGCTCGTCGATAATTGAAAACGCGCAAGCGAAGGCTAGCGCGTTTTTCTTTGCCGCCGGCGGTGGTTGCGCGATGTCAGCAACTTGAAATCATTAGAAATTCTTTAGGAAACGAATTTCTTACAGAGCTGCGCTAGAGTAGTTCCAAATGCGGCGGTGCGCGCCGGCAACAGAAAGGACGAGCCATGAAAGAACTTTTTGTAATCGGCGGGCTCATGGGCGCCGCACTGGCAATGCAAGGCTGTGTCGCTGCAGTGATCGGCGCCGGCGCTGTGGCTGCCGACGAAATCATTGAAGGCGACGGCAAGTTTGATCCACTGGAAGAGGCCTATGACGGCGATGATGAAACAACGCCGATCATCGACGAAAACTAGAGCGTTTTCACCATAACGCGCATGTCGCCATAACCAGGCTTTAGCGGTTTCGGAAACCGGGATCGTCCGATCTCGGAAAATCCCCATTTCTGATAGGCGGCTTTGGCTTTGTCCGCCGAGTCCATGGCGTCGAGCCAAACATACTGAACGCCGCGTTTCTTAGCTTCCTCTTCGGCGGCGCTGAGAAGCGCACGCCCGACGCCTGCGCCTGTTGCGACTGGCGAAAGATAGATGCGTCGAAGCTCGGCACCTTGAGGGCGTGAAGCGATCGGCTCGTTTGACTCAAGATGCATGGTCAAAAATCCTGCGGGCGTTCCGTCGAACTCGGCGAGCCACACACAAACATCTTCTGCCGCGATGAGCGCGCACATTGCTTCCGGTCCGTAGCTTTCAAGGTGCCCGGTAAAGGCCTTTGGATCATCCCAGAGATAAGCGTACGCCGCAGCGTAAGCGGCGGGACCGACCACGCCGAGGATGTTGGCGTCTTTAACCGTTGCGCGCCTAATTAGGTATTGCTCTGACATGGACAAATCTTGAGCCTTTCAATGTTGTTGGCGGAGGCTTCTCACAGCGCATCCAGCGCTTGGCGCAAATCGTCGATTAAATCATCTTTGTGCTCCAGCCCAACGGAAAGGCGCAAAAGTCCTTGCGGGGTTTTCGTTTCTGGTCCTTCGAGGGAAGCGCGGTGTTCGACGAGACTTTCAACGCCGCCGAGACTGGTGGCGTTCAAGAACAAGCGAAATTGCGACGCAACGGCGAACGCCGCCTCGCGGCCGCCGGCGACGACGATTGACAACATGCCGCCGCCTGCGCGCATTTGGTTGCGCGCGATAGCGTAGCCTTTGTCGCTTTCCAGAAACGGATAACAAACTTTTTCGATTGCTTTGTGGTCTGACAGAAATTCAGCAACGGCGGCGGCGTTGCCGCAGTGCTTTTCCATGCGACAGTGAAGCGTTTGAAGGCCGCGTGAAATCAGCCAGGCGTTAAAGGGCGACAGTGCGCCGCCCCACAGAATGCGACTTTCCAGAAGCGTTTCGGCGTCTGCTGCGTCGCGGGTGATGACGGCGCCGCCCTGCACGTCGCTGTGGCCGCCCATGTATTTTGTCGCCGAATGCATCACGTAATGAGCGCCAAGGGTGATTGGTTGTTGCAGAACTGGCGTCGCGAAGGTCGAGTCGACAACCACTTTCGCGCCGACCCGGTCTGCGAGTTTTGCAATGGCTGCAATATCGATCACGTCAAGCTGCGGATTAGTGGGGCTCTCTAGCCAGACCATCGCTGCGGGTTTCGAAAGCGTCGCCTCAACAGCTCGCTGGTCGGTGAGATCAACGAATTCAACGGCGATATTTCTTTGCGGCAGATCTTTCTTCGCCAATGTCTTCACGTCGAAATAAAGATCATGGTGCAGAATAATGCGTTCGCCGGGATTGAGGGTCGCGAGGATCGCAGCGGCCGCCGCCATGCCTGACGAGAACGCTACACAACCTGCGCCGCCTTCCATGGCGGCAAGCCGCTCTTCGAGGTCGCGTATGTTCGGGGCCCCATGGCGGACGTAAAGAAAGTCATGAGTCAGCTCGTTCGCCGCGGCCCCATGTTCGAAGGTGGTCGTCATGTGGATGGGCGGCGCAACGGCGCCGTTGTAGCGGCGCTTTGGTGTGTGGATGGCAAGGGTTTCGGGTTTCATGGGGCTTTGTCCTTTGCCCCTCAACTTACGCCTGGGAAGCTAGGGCGCGAGAGAAATCTCGCCGAATTGTCAGGGACAGATTGTGGCGCCGCCTAGCTGACCAACCCACCGACAATAGCAAGTCCAGTTGCGAGCGTGAGCAACATCCACCCGAAATGCCGACCCCGCGTCGCCCAGAAGTTAGCGGCGGCGCCAGACGTGTACATTGCCGAAACAATCCAAATGATCAGACCTTTTTGTGAGGCGTCCATAAGGGGCGCGAGCGTAAGCGCCGCGCCGCCGATGAACCAGTAAACAGCACTCAGGAACATGATCGCATGCATAACCCGCTTGGCCGCGCGTGACGGATGAGCCGCCGGCGCTACCACGCGTTTCTCGCCTAGCCAGCCGTGAATGCAGGCGATGACCATGCCCAAAACGCCTGATGTGATGAGCAGAACGGTGCTAACAGCATGCTCCATACGTTTCTGTATAGATATTGCGACCGTATCTGAATCATGTAAATACATTAATGTATGGTTGTGATGAGCGACAGGCTTAGCCGCAGAGATTGGCTGGATCACGGCCTCAAAAGCCTGGCCCGCGAGGGGCCGTCCGCGCTGAGAGCGGAGCCGTTGGCGAAGAAGCTGGGCGTTTCTCGCGGCAGTTTCTATTGGCATTTTAAGAACCTCGCTGACTTCCACCAAGCTGTGGCGGCTCATTGGCGCGCTCAAACCACCGAGGCGGTCATCGCCTATGTGGAGCAAGAGGCGCCGGACCCAGGCCGGCTCAACCTTCTCATGAAACGGGCGCTGACTGGTGACGACAGGCTTGAGAGGGCGATCCGGGCCTGGGGCGCGCAAGATGCGTCCATTGCCGAAACCGTAGCGGCGGTTGATCACGCGCGGGTTGATTATCTGGCGAAGCTCTTGGGCGCCGCGGGCGTCAATGCCACAGACGCGGCCCCGCGGGCGCAGTTCCTCTATTGGGCGAATCTCGGCCGCCTGATGATCGCCGATCAGGGTCTCAAAGAGATGCGACCCGACGTGATTGACGACATGGCGGCGCTCCTGAAGCGCTGAGCCGGGACATCAACTATCGCGCCGCATCCAAGCTTTTCCTTGCCCGCGGGCCTCGGCGCCCCCTAATGTCCCATGAATTTTTTCTATTAAGCGCCAAAGCACGCGCATTGCAGCAGGGGTAAAAGCGGCATGGAAGAGTTTTACACGGGCGTTGACAATGTCAGCGGCTTCATATGGGGCGGTTCCTGGGGAGAAGCACAAATACTGCCGGTCGCCCCCATGGTCGTTGTTCTGTTGGGCGCTGGCCTTTTCTTCATGATCCGTCTGAAGGCGCTGCCGGTTCGGCGGCTGTTCCCCGCCTTCGGCAATCTCTTCCGTGGCCGCGGGGAGGGCGTCGATAAGTCCGCCGGCGGTGACATCTCGCCATGGAACGCGCTTTCAACAGCGCTCTCCGGCCAGGTCGGCACCGGTAATCTTGCAGGGGTCGCAACGGCGCTTACCCTTGGCGGTCCGGGCGCGATCTTCTGGATGTGGGTGACGGCGATTTTCGGCATGGCGGCGGCTTTTGCGGAATCGAGCCTTGCGGTCAAATACCGCGAAAAACACCATGACGGCCGCATCCATGGCGGGCCGATGTTTTACATCAAGAACGGCCTCACCAAGAAATGGCATTGGCTGGCGGTGTTCTTCGCCCTCGGCACCATGTTTTCCGCAGTGGTGACCGGCAACATGACGCAGGCGAATTCGATCGCCACGGCAGTTGAAGCATCGACGCAAGTCCCAACCTGGATCACCGGCGCCTTAATCGCGATCATGGCCTTCATCGTCATCATCGGCGGCATCAAGTCGATCGGTTCAGTCGCCGGCCGGATCGTGCCCGCCATGGCGCTTGGTTACATTCTAGTGGCGATCATCATGCTGATTATCAACGCCGAGCATGTGCCGAACGCATTTCGCATGATCTTTTCTTATGCTTTCGGTCTTGAGCAAGCGGCCGGCGGCATCGCCGGCTACAGCGTGCTCGCGGCAATCCGCTTTGGCGTTGCGCGGGGGCTTTTCTCCAACGAAGCAGGCCAGGGCTCGACAGCGATCGCCCATGCCGCGGCGCAGACCGACGATCCCGTCTATCAAGGCGAGATCGCTATGCTCGGCGCCGTCATCGATACGCTTATCATCTGCACCATGACCGCGCTGGTGATCCTTTCCGTGCAAGGGTCTTTCCCCGGCGCCGATGGGGGAACGGTTGAATACGCATGGCAATCAACGTTGCAGGGCGCGCAGGTGACAACCGCCGTGTTCAGTCAAGGCATGCCTTTCGGCGGCCTTTTCATCGCCATCGCGCTTGCGCTCTTTGCTTTCACCACAATCCTCGGCTGGTCCTATTACATGGAGCAGGCGGCGACATATATTTTCGGCGACTGGATCGCGAGGCCCATGCGTTTTGTCTGGGTCGGCATGGTCTTCGTTGGGGCGTTGCAGGAGATCGATTTCATCTGGCGGTTCGGCGACATCGCTAACGCTTCGATGGCGTTCCCGAACCTCATCGCCATAATGCTACTATCGCCTGTGGTGGTCGCTATGGCGAAGGAAAAAGGCCGCTTGTAGCAATGCGGCCAAGGGGGAGAGATGAACGAAAAATTGATCGGCGGCCGCAGTTGCTCTCGAGCCGGCGCGCGCAGTAATCTCCTTGCGCCCGATGTTGAAGGAAAGGTTCTTCCGGTGACCCGTAGTATTGCGTTAACAAGCCTCTTGTCACTTTTTTTCGCCCATGGCGCGCTCGCCCAGGAAGATACGATCGAGGACGGCATGTATGTGCGTGTCGGCGCTGGCGCGGCCTTCGTAAGCGACCTTGAACAGGATTTTGTTTATAATCCCGCCAGCCCGCCTGGCGGCGCTGCCGCGACTGGTCAGACCGTCGCCGTCAGTGAGTCCATGACCTTCGCCGCCGCCATCGGCTTTGATTATGATGACGGCATTCGCACCGAGCTCGAATATCGTTACGCAAACACGGATATCGACAGCGTAACGCCCATTGGCGGGCCCGCAGCGGGCGTTGCCGCAGTTTCCGACGAACAATTGCAATCGCACCTGGTGATGGCGAATTTCTATTTCGATTTTGCCAATTCATCGCCGCTAACGCCATTTATCGGCGGCGGCATTGGCGGCGCGTTTGTCTCTAATGAGCGCGATCAGAGCGATGCGGCGCTCGCTTATCAGGGACGCGCCGGGGTGTCGTACGATGCGGGCGCCGGCGTCAGCGTAAGCGCTGAATATATCTATGCGCGCAGCCGTGATTTAGTGTTCGGTCCGAACGACGACGCGTTCGCGGAAGGCGATCCGCGACCCTTCCGCCTAGAAGGGGCTAATTTCGTATCGTCTTCCGTGATGCTTTCCGTCCGCAAACGGTTTTGAGACGAAGGCTCCCCCGTGTCGATCGAACTTTATCTTGCCTTTGTTGCTGCGTCGGCGCTGTTGGTGCTGACGCCGGGGCCGATGGTGGCTTATCTCGTAGCAACGACGCTGTCTCATGGACTGCGTCATGGGTTGATGGCGTTGATCGGCTCGGCGGCGGCTTCGGCGATCCAACTTGCGATTGTTGTCGCCGGCTTGTCGTTGATCCTCAACGCAGCAGGAGAAGCCTTCTTCTGGATCAAATGGGCGGGCGTCGCTTATCTTATCTATCTCGGCGTTGCCGCCCTGCGCGCGCCGCCGGAAGACCTCAAACCGGCTTTAACGTATCGGTCCGACCGGCGGACGATAGCGGAGGCTTTTGTGGTCAATTTGACCAATCCAAAGGCGCTTTTGTTTCACGGCGCCTTTTTGCCGCTGTTCGTCTCGCCATCGGCGCCGGCGATGCCGCAGCTTATTCTCCTTGCGGTGACGTTCATTGTTATCGCAGCGGTGCTCGACGGGTGCTGGGCCCTCTTTGCAGCGAAGCTGCAGCCGTTCCTTCAGCGCATTGGCCGTTGGCGCAACCGCATCACTGGTGGTGTTTTATTGTCTGCGGCGGCAGGGTTGGCGTTGGTGCGTAAGTAAGCCAAGGCTGTTCGCGCAAATCGACGCGGATGCGCCGCCTTTTCATCCTTAAATGCATGGGCTAGACCAGCGCCGACGAATTCACAGGGGCGTCGGGATAGGCGCCGCTTTTCCAAGGAGAAACTTCACATGGCCCGCAAGAAACTCGCAATGATCGGCGCCGGCATGATCGGCGGCACCCTCGCCCATATCGCCGCCCAAAAGGAACTAGGCGACGTTGTCTTGTTCGACATTGTTGAGGGCATTCCTGAGGGCAAAGGGCTCGACATTGCGGAATCCTCGCCGGTCGACGGCTATGACAGCCGCCTTAAAGGAACGCAGGATTACGCAGACATTGCCGGCGCCGATGTTTGCATTGTCACCGCAGGCGTTGCGCGCAAGCCCGGCATGAGCCGCGATGATCTTGTCGGCATCAACTTGAAAGTCATGAAATCGGTGGGCGAGGGGATCGCCAAATATGCGCCGAACGCGCTCGTCATCTGCATTACCAACCCGCTCGACGCCATGGTCTGGGCGCTGCAGAAATTTTCCGGCCTGCCGGCGAACAAGGTCGTGGGCATGGCCGGCATTCTCGACTCGGCCCGCTTTCGGTATTTCCTTGCAGAAGAGTTCAATGTGTCCGTCGAAAGCGTCACCGCCTTTGTGCTTGGCGGCCACGGCGACACCATGGTGCCGCTGACCCGCTATTCGACGGTCGCAGGCGTCCCCCTGCCTGACATGGTCGAGATGGGGTGGAGCACACAAGATAAAATCGACGCCATTGTCGAGCGCACCCGTAAGGGCGGCGGTGAAATTGTGGCGTTGTTGAAAACCGGCTCGGCCTATTACGCGCCAGCGGCGTCAGCCATCCAGATGGCTGAAAGTTATCTTAAGGACAAAAAACTCGTTATTCCGTGTGCCGCGCGTCTTTCCGGCGAATATGGCGTCAACGATCGTTATGTTGGCGTGCCGATTGTTCTCGGCGCTGAGGGCGTCGAGCGCATTGTTGAAGTGAAATTCACCGACGAAGAAAAGGCGATGTTCGATCATTCCGTCGCCGCGGTGGAAGACTTGGTCGAGGCGTGCGTGAAGCTGGCGCCTGAGTTAGCGTAAGTCTTCCTGGCTACAGCCGTTTCTTGGGATAGCCTGAATAAAAGCCTTGCGTGAACGGATAGCTGTGACCGCGCCCAGAGTAAAAACCCTGCGTGCGCAATCGCGCAGGCGGGCAGCAGCAACTCGCGCCGACAATTTCAATCTCTATGGTTTCGCTTCGCATCGGCGTCGGGGCGGGCTTACCGCCCGTGAGGATCTTGCGCCCACGATGCATCCGCACGCCCGCCTCTTCGGAGTATTGAATGCCCGTATAGGCGACGCGGTCGCCTTTAGCTGCGCCAGCCTGGAGAATATTCGGCGACGGATGCGCTATTGCATGGGCTGAAAACGCCGTTACGAGTATGGCGCTGGTAAGAAACAAACGGACCGGCATGTGGCGATCTCCCTCTTAATCGATGAGGCGTCAAGCCTGTGGCGCAAGGCCTTCCTGGCGCAAGCGCCTTTCCCGGAGATTTTGCGGCCGCGGTATTTTTACAACGGAAAAACATGCTAATGGGCGAAAAGCGATTAACGGTCTCGCTTTTTTGTTGTGCTAGAAAACGGCGCCTTCCGTTAACACCCTGAGGGTAAAAACGACCTGATGCGGTGTCGAGGTAATGATGCGGATTTCTGTTTTCGGTCTTGGATATGTGGGCGCAGTGTCAGGCGCGTGCCTTGCGGATCTGGGGCATGATGTTATCGGCGTCGATGTAAGCAGCCAAAAGGTTGATATGATCAATCGCGGCGAGGCGCCGATTGTTGAAGAGCTGATCTCCGAGTTAACAAAAAAAACAGTCGCCGATCAAAAATTCACGGCAACCCTCGATGGTGAAGCAGCCGTCAAGGCTACAGACCTATCGCTTGTTTCTGTCGGAACGCCGACGGCGGCGAATGGTGCGTCGGACCTTTCCTATGTCGATCTTGTGGTCCGGCAAATCGGCGAAGCGCTCCGCGGTGACAAGCGCGACCATACGGTGGTGATCCGTTCAACCGTGCCGCCGGGAACAACATCCGGGCGCATTGCGCCGATCCTTGAAGAGGCCGCAGGCCGCAAAATCGGTCAAAACCTGAATTTGGTTTTTAATCCTGAATTCTTGCGCGAAGGCCGCTCTGTCAAAGATTTTCGTGAGCCGCCTTTTACGATTGTCGGCGCATATAATGACGGCGGATTTAACGCCGTTTCAGCGCTTTACGCAAAAGTGCCTGCGGAAATCATCCGCACCGAGCCCGGCGTCGCAGAGTCAATTAAGTTACTATCCAATGCATGGCATGGATTAAAAGTATCCTTCGCAAATGAAGCGTCGCGCATATTAAAAGCTGCGGGCGTTGACAGTCAGGCTGCACTCGACACTTTCGTGAAAGATACAGCGCTCAATATTTCTCCAGTTTATTTGCGGCCCGGTTTTGCATTCGGCGGCTCGTGCCTTCCGAAGGACCTGCGTGCGATTATTTCAGCCGCTGAAAACTATGGAGTATCGGCGCCGGTGATGCGCGCGGCGCTTTCATCCAATGAAGCCCATATCGACGCCGCGCTTTCGCTGGTGCGCAAACATGGACGCAAGCCGATTGCGCTTTTCGGATTGGCGTTCAAGCCGGGCACCGACGATTTACGGGAATCGCCATATGTTGCGCTCGCTGAGCGGCTGATTGGGAAGGGGTATCCGCTGACGATCGTCGATCGTCATGTGGACGCTAGTCGACTGCTCGGAAAAAACAAGGAATTCATCGAGCAGGAAATCCCACATTTCGTTGAGCTTATCGAGGATGACGCTGCGAAAGCGTGCGCCAAGGCTGAGATCATTATTCTCGGCCACGCAACGGCTGGAGACCTTGAGGCAATCCAGACACATGCGCGCCACAAGACGGTTATCGACCTAAATGGAGTTCCGGCCGTGGAAAAAGTTTGCGCACAGTATGAGGGCCTTGGCTGGTAATGGCTGAAGGTCCGTTGTCGCCGAGGTTGCTCTTTGTCTCGCCGCAGTTTCTTTTTCCGATGGATGCGGGCGGCAAAATCCGAACCGCCAATATTTTGAAAAACCTAAAAGGCGGGGCTTTTCAAATAGAGCTGATCGCGCCGGCGACGCCTGATGAAAAAGAAAAGTGGGCGCGTGAAATTGGTGACCTGTGTGATGTGTTCAACGTATGGTGCCCGGAAAGCTCTGGAGCCCGCCAAATACTGCGCCGGTTTACCGGTCTTCTCAGCGCGCTTCCTGTTTCCATCGCCAGCGATTTAACGCCGCAAGCCTGGAGAGCAGTTGCTGAGGCTGCGGAGCGCCGTCCTGATATTATAGTATTCGATTACGCGCATTCATTTGCGTTGGCGCCGGAAGTCGTTCATCCGCCATCGCTGATCTTTGCTCATAACGTTGAAACCGAAATATTCCGCCGTCACGCGCAACAGACGAAGGGATTGATGAATTTCGTTTGGCGCCTTGAGGCCGCAAAGATGGCGCGATTTGAAAAACACGCCGTTCAATCTGTAGACGGCGTTATTGCCGTTTCGGACCGTGACGCTGCGGCGTTTAAGGAGAGCTTTGGCGCTAGCTGGGCGGAGGCCATTCCGACGGGCGTTGATTTGGATTTTTTTTCCTACCGCGCGCCTCAAGAAAGCGATGAGCCAGTAATGACTTTCACCGGCTCCATGGATTGGCGGGCGAACCAGGATGGGCTTGCCTGGTTTATGGATGAGGTGTGGTCCTTGATTGCTGCTGAACGGCCCGATGCAATGTTCGTTGCGATCGGCAAGAATCCGCCGAAGATGCTGGTTGAACGCGCCGCCGAGCGGGGTCTTAACTGGCGCTTTACAGGATTTGTCGACGACGTGCGGGAACATGCGCGCGGCGCTATATATGTTATTCCGCTACGCGTCGGCGGCGGCACGCGTATAAAAGCATTTGAGGCGATGGCGATGGGCGTTCCTGTTGTTTCAACCGCGCTTGGCGTTGAAGGACTGCCGGTGGAAGCGGGGAAAAATTTCCTGCAGGCGGAAACACCCGATGCGTTCGCGGGAGAGGTGTTGCGGCTACTTGCGGAGCCGACGCTACGCACGTCTCTTGCGCAGGCTGCGCGCCGTTTTGTCGAAGAAAACAGCAGTCAGAAAGTGGCGGCGCAAATCTTCGAGGCGCATTGTCTGGAAGTGCTCAATCGTTCAAAGGCGTCATGAGGCAAGTCACGCAGCACGCTTGACATTCCGCAAAAATGGTCGCCGATTACGCCAATGACCTTTGACCCTGAACTGCGCCTTGAAACCGAGCGGCTCACATTACGGCCTTTCGCCGTTGATGATGTTGAAGCGCATATCGCGATGATGAGCGATGCCAAAATGGCGAAGTTCCTGACAGATGACGGCAAGGTGCGTAGCTATGGCGATGAGTGGCGCGCCGCAGCTTCGTATCTTGGTCACTGGCACATTCGTGGCTTTGGTTTCTTCACCGTCGAGGAAAAGGCAACCAGCGAATGGGTGGGCCGTGTCGGTCCGTGGATGCCCGGCGGCTGGCCGGGGCTCGAATGCGGCTGGTCAATCTGTTCCAAGCACTGGGGCAAGGGCTATGCGCCGGAAGCCGCCATCGCAACAATCAAGTGGACGTTTGAAAAGTTTCCCGAGCTGGAACGGATCATTTCCATCATCGATCCCTCCAACCGGAACAGCCAGGCGGTTGCCGCCAAGATTGGCGAGGCCAGGACTGACGAGACATTTGACTACTCTCCCAACCTCAAGCTGGACATTTGGGCGGCGGAACGGAAGGCATGGCTGGCCAGGTTCGGGTAGGATTGTCATAATCTTACGCTAAAGCATGAACGGGTATTCGGGAGCGGGTAAGGCATGAATAGATTTGCAATTTTCGCGGCAGCGGCAGTTTTCCTCAGCGGCTGCGCGTCTTTGGATAAGACGGGCACGGATGCTTCGGCAAAAGCAGTCGCCGAAAAACCGCCGGAGGCGCCGGACGGCGCCATTCGCGCTGTTCCCATGCCGTCAGCGCCGCTGGACGCTAACAAAACCATCAGCCGAATTATTTTCGCATCCTGCGCGCAGCAAAATGAAGACCAATCCATCTGGGATCAGATCGCATCGGAAAACCCGGATCTGACGCTCTATATCGGCGACAATGTCTATGGCGATGTTTACAGCCGCGATCCGGCCATGCCGGAACTCAAAGCCGCCTATATGCGTCTTGCGCAATCGGAACCTTTTTCACGCGTTCGCGCTGCGGCGCCGATGTTGACGACGTGGGATGATCATGATTATGGCATGAACGACGCAGGCGGTGAATATCAGCATAAGGAATATGCTGAAGCCTTGTTCGACTATGTCTGGGCGGTGCCGGAAGATGACCCAAGGCGTTCCCGTCCTGGCATCTACGGGTCGTGGACGATCGGCGCAGAAGACGGCAAGCGCGTTCAAGTCATCATGCTTGATACGCGGTTCTTCCGGTCTGAGTTGATGCCAACTGATGAGCGCGGCGCCCGCGGCAAGGAGCGTTATCTGCCCGATCCCGATCCTGCGAAAACCATGCTGGGCGATGCACAATGGGTCTGGCTCGAAGGCGAACTTAAAAAATCCGCCGATCTTCGGCTGCTTGTTTCATCCGTACAGGTCATATCAGAGGGACATGGCTGGGAGGCGTGGAAAATGCTGCCGGCCGAGCGCGACCGGCTCTATCGGCTGATCGACGAAACTAATGCAGAGGGACTGATTGTGATTTCGGGCGACCGTCACGCTGCAGGTCTTTATCGCAAAAAAGGTGTTAGTGACTACCCCATCTTCGAAGCGACTTCGTCTTCACTGAATTTGCCGGTCAGCGGTTTCAGATCACCGGACGAGGAGCCTTATATGGAGCCGGGGCCGAACCGTTTGGGTGACATGTACCAGGACGCCAATTACGGGATACTCGAGATCGACTGGGAAGCTGGCGCCGTGAAGGTAGCAATCCGCAGTGAGACGGGTGAGACCGTGTTGAGCGAGGTTGTTGAATTCGATGCGCTGCGCTAGCGCGCCGATCGATCTGATAGAAGTGGGAAAAGACCGGCTCAGGCGCGCAAAAACAAAGAAGTTAGCGCATCTCGCTAATTCTCCTAAAGACTAGATGCGCTAAGCGGCGACATCAGCGGCCGTTCAGCTATTTGCTTCAGCCACTGCTTTTAGGTTTGCAAGCCCTTTCTCATAGTCCTTACCGACCCAGTCGCCCATGAAGAATCCCATATAGGTTCCCATGGGTTTCATGTAGATGGGCACGCCTTCGCGCATGTTTGTCTCAAACGACCAGATAATTTTTGTGGCGCCGTCGTCCGCGGGGGAAAGGTCAAACGTCGCTGTAGCGCCGCCCATGCCGTCAAATTCAAGCTCGCTAACCATTTTGTTGGGCGGATCTAATGCGGTGATGACTTGTGAGCCGTTACCGACATTCTGATGGTCGCTCTCCCAGACCATTTTGTGCCCGACGCCTGATCCGCTCATTGCATATTTCGTATCGGGATCAATCTCCGCCCAGGGAGACCACGTATTCCATTTAGAAAAGTCGCTGATTAACGCAAACACCTCTTCAGGCGGCGCGTTGATGATTGTTTCGCGTTCAGCCTGGACCTTGTCAGGCAGGATGAAGCCAAGCGCAACGAGAATGACCAACAGAGCGGCGATACCACCAAGGATTTTTCCAATCATGAGGAGCTCCCTTTTTGACAGCACATAGGATGATAGGCCCATGACAGCACAAGGTCACGGCCCCTCAACAAAAAGCCTGCTCGTAGGAGCAGGCTTTTTGTTGCAGTGCGATAGCGCGCAGGTCTATTTCTTGTCGGTATTCGCCTTGCCGCGACGATCGACCTTTTCCTTGATCCGGGCCGACTTGCCGCGCCGTTCGCGCAGATAGTAGAGCTTTGCCCGGCGCACCTTACCGCGGCGCGTTACTTCGATCGAGTCGACCAAGGGGGAGTAGATCGGAAATACCCGCTCGACGCCTTCGCCGAATGAGATTTTACGCACGGTGAACGCTTCATTGAGGCCGCCGCCGTTTCTTGCGATGCAAACGCCTTCAAAGGCCTGAATTCGCTCGCGCTCGCCCTCCTTGACTTTCACATTGACTTTTACCGTATCGCCCGGGGCGAATTCCGGCACGGTCTTGCCGAGCTCTTCCATGTGCTCTTTTTCGAGCTGCTCGATGATGTTCATCGCTTCGGTTCCTTGTTGTTCTTGCCAGTCGAACGGGTTTCTTGTCCCGTTGGACGGATTGGACCGTCAGCTAAAAATCTCTTCCAGAGATCCGGTCGTCGCGCCCGCGTTATTTCCTGTCGTTTTTTGAGCCGCCATTCAGCGATTTTCTGGTGATCACCTGACAGCAACACGTCCGGGATAACCCGGCCTTCAAAGTCCCTCGGGCGCGTATATTGGGGATACTCCAATAAACCGCCTTCAAAGCTCTCTTCCTCTGTAGAGGAGGCCGAGCCCAATACCCCGGGAATAAGCCGTACGCAAGCCTCGATCAGCGCCATGGCGGCGATTTCCCCGCCAGCCATAACGAAGTCGCCGATGGAGACCTCCTCAACGTCGCGCGCGGCGAAAATTCGCTCGTCGATCCCTTCAAATCGGCCGCATAGGGCTATTAGGCCAGGCCCGCGAGACAGATGGCGAGCGTGTGCTTGGGTGAAAGGCGCGCCCCGCGGGGTCAGGCAAAGGCGTGGTCGCCCTTCTTGGGGGACAGAATCGAGCGCCGCCGCCAGAATATCGGCGCGCATGACAAGGCCCGAACCGCCTCCAGCGGGCGTATCATCAACGGAACCATAGGGATTATTCGAAAAATCCCTGATATTGACGCTATCAAGCGACCAAAGCCCCTCGCCCACGCCGCGCCCCACAACGGAGGCGGCGAGCGGCCCCGGAAATAGCTCCGGGTAAAGCGTTATCACCGTAGCGCGCCACATCGCGTCCAATTGGCATGGGCCCGGGCATTTGGGCAAGCGATCCTGTGCGCCCGTATGGCTGTCAGGCGGCGCGGCAGCGTTCCGCAACCGCTAAAACTGCAGTCGGACCTATTCAGGCCGGCTTTTTGCGGGCACAATGTCATGTTGAATTCTGGTCGTGGCGTCTTATGTCCCGTGGTCAAAATTCGGAGAGAACAGGCTGGTAACGTATCTGTAGGTCGCGTTTTTACCGGGTTTCAGGCAAAACGACGGAAGACAAATTGGTGGCTGGTGCGGCGTATGGATAAGACCGTCGAAGGCCGTCCCTTATTGACGGCTGTACCTACAAGTGAATCCGGTCCTGGGGGGGTGCGATCAAGCGATAATACTGCCCCTTTAGGCGCAACGCCGCGGAGAGATCCGGCGGCGCCGGTAACTTTTTGCGACCTAACGCAATCCTACTCGGCGAAGGGCGGTGGCATCCGGACCTATCTCACTGAAAAACGCCGTTACATTACCGAACACACTGATGCCCGCCACTGTCTCATTGTCCCGGGCCCAGAGGACAAGATCACCACAGAAGGCCGGTTGACCAAGGTTGAAATCGCTTCTCCGCAAGTGCCGGGCAGTCCGAATTACCGATTGCTTTTGCGATCGCGGGCTGTGGTGCGGGCGCTTCGAGAAATTCAACCAGACACGATCGAGTCTTTGGACGCCTATAATCTTCCTTGGGCGGCGCTTCATCATCGGGCGCATCATCCGCAAACAGCGTTGATCGCCGGATACCGCACGGACTTTCCAAAAGTCTATGTTGAGAAGTTCATGACTGCGAAGTTCGGACGAACTATTGGGAGGATTTGGAAGGACTGGTCATACCAATACGCTGCGCATCTTTATCGCCGGTTCGATGTTTTCTACACGCTAACCGGATTGGCGGCGGAACATTTCCAGTCACTGGGCGTGCATTCGGTCAAAGTGCTTCCTCTTGGTGCTGACACAGATACGTTCCACCCTGATAAACGTAGTCAAGAACTGCGCGAGTCGCTCGGTGTTCCAGAAAACGCGCCAATGTTGATTTACGCAGGCCGCATCGACAAGGAGAAAAAAGCCCGGGTCGTTGTCGATGCGTTCAAGCAACTGCCTAAGACCTGGAATGCATGCCTTGTCATGCTGGGCGACGGCAAGGAACGAGAAGCGCTGAAACGGGAATGCGAAGGGTATAACGCGCATTTTCCGGGCTTTGTCGCTGATCGCCAGAATTTGGCCCGCTACCTTGCTTCATCGGACATTTATGTCTCGGCGATGGAGGACGAAACCTTCGGGATTTCGTTGATCGAAGCCCAGGCGACCGGCTTGCCGATCGTTGGCGTGCGGGCCGGCGCCATGATCGATCGCGTTGCGCCGCATCTTGGCAGGCTTGGCGCGCCGGGAGATGCAGATGAAATGGCTGCGAACATTGCCGCCGTTTGGATGGACCGGCTAACGCCAGTCGCCGAGCGCGCGCGGGCGCATGTGCTCGAGAATTTCACCTGGCGCACTACTTTCGATACGCTGTTCAACGACATTTACCCTGAAGCGATCACGCGACGGGCGCGGCGCGAAGAAATTCGGTCAGTCAATGGCCGCAGCAGCGCGCGATTGCGAACGGGTTAAGCGTCGGACAAGTCCATCTCTGTTCTTGGCTACGTCACTCTTCATCGATATTGGGCGATAACTGATCTATATCGATTGCCTGCCGCAAGACAGTGATGACGCCATGACCAAGGTCAATATGCGGAACATTTTCTCTGGTGAACGAAACCAGCCGAACGCCTTTTATGCCGGGAATACCGCCAAGTTCGATGAGATCGCCAGCGCCAAAATTAAAGACGGCTTTGACTTTGCCTAGAGGCGCGCCTGTTTCGTCTGAGGCGGTAAGGCCAACAAGATCATCAATGTAAAATTCTTCTTCAGCGGGCGCGGGTAAACTCGTTCGGTCGATATAGAGTTTTACGCCGGCAAGGCTTGCTGCATCCTCACGGCTAGCAATTTCTGGCGCGCTGACCAGGAACAGGTTGGGCTTAAGCTCGCGCAATATCGTCAGCGTAAAACTTCTTGAGCCGTCTTCTGTTTCCAGGGTGCCATAAGCCGCAATGTCTTTCGGCTGCTCTGTAAAGCTTTTTAACTTGGCGTGTCCCTTAACGCCATGAGCGCCAGCGAATGCGCCAAGACAGGCGCGCTTTTTCGGTGTGCTGATATCCTTGTTCTCATTCACGGGGCGGCGTCGGGCTGGTGAGGGTGGAATAGCGCGCCTTTTTCTGTCCACAGAACAATCGCAAAGGCGCCGATGCCGAGGCAGACAAAGCCCAAGATGATGGGCATGGTCGTCCCGTCATAAGCGCGCCCGATCAAGCCGCCAAGAAACCCGGCAAGGGTTGTTCCGGCAAAGCCGTTGGCTGCTGCGGCCGCGCCGGCGATATCACCCATGGGCTCCATCGCCAGGGCGCTCGCATTCGGTCCGATAAGCCCTAATGCAAAAAAAGAAATCGCCGTGAAACCCATGAACAAGATGAAGTTTTCGCCGACTGTTGCTGCGATCGCAAGATGAATGAGATTGGCTATGATAAATACCAAGAGCGCGGAGTGTGAGATGCGGCGCATGCCGTAACGAGACACAAGGCGCGCGTTGATCAGCGTTGCCGCCCCTAAAGAAGCGGCGACGCCGGCAAAGGCCAATGCAAATCCTTGACCGATCTTAAAAGTCTCCAGGAATATTTGCTCAGAAGCGCTGATGAACCCAAACAGCGCGCCGAAACACAAGGCGGAAGCGAGCGTATACCCAAGCGATGTGCGGTTTTGAATAAACTGCTGATAAGATTTCGCGATGGGCCCGGCGCGCAACGGTTTGCGGCGTTCAGGCGTTAGCGTTTCTGGCACGCGATAACCTACCCAGATGGCGAGCAGGGCTCCGTATAATAAAAGCGCAACAAAAATCCCCCGCCACGGGGCGGCGAAAAGAATGAGCTGGCCAAATCCCGGCGCAAGGATGGGCGCCGCCATGAAGATCGTGATGGCGAGCGACATCACTTCGGCCATGCGTCGACCGGAACACTGGTCACGCACGGCAGCCAGCATTGCGACCCTTGCGCCGGCGGTGGTTACGCCCTGAAAGGCGCGCGCCAACAACAACAGTGCAAATGAAGAAGCAAATACGCTAAGGATCGAACCCAGGACGTAACCGCCAAGCGCCCACACAAGAACGCGTTTTCGCCCGAAGCGGTCGACAATCGGTCCGAAAAAAAGTTGCGCAATCCCGTTGCCAAGAACGTAGACAACGATAATCAATTGTCGATCATTTGGACGGGCGGTTTCGAGTTCTCTGCCGATTTGACCGAGCGCTGGCAGCATCATGTCGATCGCAAGAGCGTTGAGGGCGAACACCGCCGCCGTCAAAGCGACCAGCTCCCCAAACGGGATCCGGGTCGATGCGTGCTGATGCAGGCTCTTTTCCATCGCGCGGAGTTACGCCGCTAAGCGGCGAATGGCAATGGCCAAGCGCTGCGCCAATGCGCAGCAAGGCAGGGTTAGAGAGCAAATTTTTCTGACGCCATTACGCTGCAGTTAGTTACCAGCAATTTCAGCAACGCGCTCCTCGACCTTTTCACGATCATGATCGGAATCGATGCGCGCAGCCGCATCACGGCACGCAGAAACAAGCTCGGGCGTCGGGTCGAAATTGTCTAAGATCGCGATCAACGCCACGCGCTGGTCATGGCTGGAATCGATGGCGCCGGTTGCGCCGATGAGAGCAGCCCAAGCTTCTGAGTCAAGCTCGCCCAGCTCTGCAACTTCGACAATCGCGGTGCGCTGGTCATGGCTTGAATCGATTTCATCAAGACCGGCAAGCCAGGCCTTTGCAAAGTCGCCGCCTTTGGCGAAGCGAGCGGCGCTTTCCGTCAAGATCAGCCGCATGTCGTGATTGCTATCGATCTCCGTTGCTGCGACGCTTAACATGCGCGCGGCGCTAGCATCATCGAGCGCTTTATTTTCCAGCAAGGCTTGCGCCGACACCCGCAAATCGTGGTCGCTGTCGATGTTTTCATAGAGCGACAATGCGATATCCATGGCTGCCGGCGTTAAAGGGCGTTCGGCAAAGGCTTCGACAATCTTGCGCATATCGTGATCGCTTTCGATGCCGCTTGCCGCGCCGATAAGCGCGGGCGTGATCTCAGGCGAAATCGACTCATGTTCCAAAATCGAGCGGATCGCACGGCTGAGGTCATGATCGCTGTCGATGGGTTTAATGATCTCGATCAGCTCGAGGATTTGAGCATCGTTGAGGTCGGCTTTTTCGGAAACCGCAATCGCATAGCGCGCCTTCGCATGGTCTCCTTCGAGGAGGCGCATTTCCGCAAGCGCCGCCTCTGGGCCGCCCGAAGACAAGAGCGACGCTACGCGTTCGTCCGCCTTCAGACCGCTAGCGCGCAGGAAGTGCAGGAGCAGTCTTGAAATTTCGGCGGTAGTTTCATCACTCGCCTCCTGCTTTTCACCGTCGATATAAAGCGCAGCTTTGATGTCGCCGTCATCATCCTGAAATTCGACGCGGTGTTTTTCATCATCTTCGGTGAGTTCAATTTCAAGCTCGTCTTCTAGGCGAGCGATGCCGGTTCCGTCGTCTGTAATGTCAAACTCGCCATCCCATTTGGCGCGTAAGCGCCGGTTGTCGTCACGCAGCAAAAACTCGCCGCGATCGCCATTCACGATGTGCTGTATAGAATGGCCGTCATCGGAGTCGATAGAGATGCGCGACGTACGGTCTTTGGTGGCGAGCGCAAAGGTGACGGAAACCAAGATCGCGCCGACGGTGAGAAAGGTAAGGCTTTTGAGGCTGTTCATGGGTCAGGCTCCTTGGAAGCCAGTATAGACCAGCTTATCAGATGACAACACCGCTCGAGGCGCTTTGTTCCGCGCGGGTCTCTGCGGTTTCGTGTTCGGCCGCGAGATAGTCTGCGGTGCGCATCTCAATGAGCCGTGAGGCAGTGCGTTCAAACTCAAAGGCGCCGTCGCCGGTTTCGTAGAGTTCGTGGGGCTCGCCCTCAGCGGAGCACACAAGCTTCGTGCGGGCGTCGTAGGCCGCATCGATCAGGGTTACAAAGCGCTTGGCCTCATTGCGGCGTTCCGGGCCCATTATCGGTATATGATCGATAAAGAGCGCGCCGTATCGCCGAACAATCGCCAGATAGTCAGCGGGCCCAAGCGGTTTTTCAAATAGCGCTGCAAAATCAAAACGCGCCGCGCCGCGGGCGGTTCGTGGCGCCTTGATGAAACGGCCCTTAACGCGGATTTCCTCGGCGCGTTCGCGAGCGCCGCAGATCATGTTGGTCCAGGCTGCATCCATGGCGGCGTCAGCCTCGGGCCCAAGGGGGTGATAATAGATCGGCGCGTCTTCTAGCTTTGCAAGGCGATAATCTTGTTCGGCGGTAAGCTCCAAGATGTCGAGCTTTTGTTTCAAGAGGTCGATAAATGGCAGGAAAAGCTGTCGGTTAAGGCCATCCTTATAAAGATCATCAGGCGGCCGGTTTGATGTTGCAACGACAACGACGCCTTGTGCAAACAACGCATCAAACAGCCGGCCGAGGATCATCGCATCGGCGATGTCCGTTACGTGGAACTCATCGAAACAAAGCAGCATTGCATCCTGTGCGACATCAAGCGCTACGGGCGGCATCGGATCGTCCGGCGCCTTGCGGTTTACGCCTTTGTGCCGGCGCCTTGTCTTGTCGTCGGCGGCGCGCCAGGCGGCGATGCGCTCATGGGTTTCAGCCATGAATTCGTGAAAATGCACCCGGCGCTTGGCTGGAACATCCGTGTTGTTAAAGAAAAGGTCCATGAGCAGGGTTTTGCCGCGGCCGACGCCGCCCCAGAGATAAAGGCCTTTCGGCGGCTTGCGGCGATTGAAAAACCCGCCCCTTGATCGCGCATAGGATATAACATCGCCGTGCAGGCGTTGGAGCCGGTTGACGGCTTCTGCCTGCGCCATGTCGGCGTCAAGCGCGCCCGAGCGGACGAGCGATTTATACCGCGGGCGCGGCCCCCTCTTCATGGTCTTGTCTATACCGTGGCGCGGCGGCGGCGTCACGCGGCGTAAATATCCAGGCGGCAAGTCCGGCGGCGAGGGCCGCGCCGATGAGCTCAGCCATCACAAATCCGGGCGCATCCATTGGCCGGATGCCGGCGAATGTGTCGGTTAAAGTGCGGGCGACAGCGACCGCAGGATTGGCGAAGGATGTCGATGAGGTAAACCAGTAGCCAGCTGTGATAAAAAGCCCGACGGCGTATGCAACGCTTTCCGGCCGAAACCGCACGGCGGCGAGAATGGTCAGCACTAGACCGAAAGCGGCGATGGTTTCGCCGAGCAGCCCCCCACCGCTGTCGCGCGTGCGGGCGCTTAACTGCAGGATGTCGAGCCCGAACATCGCGTGGGCAAGGAAAACACCGATGGCGGCGCCGACCACTTGCGCGGCGACATAGGCGAGGCTGAGCTTCGCACCGATGTCTTTGCGCATAAAGAAGGCAAGCG
>JANQOV010000010.1 GCA_028285645.1 Hyphococcus sp. | reverse complement strand
CCTGATGCCGGGCCAGCGCTTCATCTATGTGGCCGATGATGCGGGTTTTCCCTTCGGGGCGTGGGAGGAACCGGCGCTACTGGAGCGCCTGACCGCGCTTTTCGGAGATCTGATCGCGCGCTGGCGGCCCGGACTGATCGTGATTGCCTGTAACACCGCCTCGACGCTTGCCATCGATGCCCTGCGCAGGGTCTATCCGGACCAGACCTTCGTCGGCACCGTGCCGGCGGTCAAACCGGCGGCGGAACGCACGCGAAGCGGTCTGGTTTCCGTGCTGGCGACACCGGGCACCGTCAAGCGTCAATACACCCGCGACCTGATCGGCGCTTACGCCGCGCGCTGCCACGTCCGCCTGGTCGGCTCGCAGAACCTCGCCGCGCTGGCGGAGACCTATATGCGCGACGGTTTTGTCGACGAGGCGGCGGTGGCCGATGAGATCGCGCCCTGTTTCATGGAGCGGGGCGGCCGGCGCACCGATATCGTGGTGCTGGCCTGCACTCATTATCCGTTTCTGGTCAATCGCATGCGCAAGACCGCGCCCTGGCCGGTCGACTGGATCGATACGTCGGAAGCGATCGCGCGGCGCGCCATGACCGTCCTCGCCGACATGCCACCCGGCGGGAGCACATCGGGCGAACGCGACGATATCGCCGTCTTCACCTCCGGCCAGCCGGATCCCAACATGGCCCGCCTGGCGCATGGCTTCGGCTTTGCCGTGGAGTGACAAAAAAGTCAGGTGCGGATCCGCTCGAATATGCCGTGTAAACCTTCTAAACAGGGCTGTATGATATCTTTTGGTCAAGTGGCGGCGGTAGTTTCACTTGATCGAAGCATATGTTGGGAAAATGCCCAGTTTGAGGCGAGTTGATTGTTGTCATGTACAAATCCGGTAAATCGACACGATAAGGTGTTGATTGTGTCATCTATGTGAACAATTTTGCGCCTAATTAGTTTATAAAATCTGTGATAGATTGCGAATCAAGTTGTCTGATGTTCTTTCCTGTTCTGCGTTGGGCGTCCAGAAAAGAGAGAAGAGTTTTGACAGGCACACCAACCGAAATGCCGGTTGATTCTAGGGCGGTTGCCAATTTTTTCATTGGCCTTAATCAGCAAGAAGGTGGCAGCCCAAGCTATGAATTGACAAGGCCATTGCTTGAGCGGTTGATTGTCTTTTCAGATGACTTGTACCAGACGGGTTTTAGCGTTCCGCTGGTGAAAGACACTCGTGCCGCAGACGACTATGAACCCTTCTTCAGGGAGTTGCGGCAGTCTCTCAGCTTGTATGGCATTGATAAGGTTGACCAACTGATCACGAGAGCTCCGTTGGCGCTGTCGTTCATGCTTAGAAGGCGCGAGTTCGCGGAGCCTTACGAAGCGAAGTTCAGTCAGCGGCAGCGAGAGTTCCTCACCACTGTTTGGACGCTGGCGCGTGAATATGATGTTTCTCCAAGCGCACTTTTTTGGGAGAACAGAGGTGATGACTGGCCGACTGATCCCCAAGATCTGAGCCCTGATATCGACCAGACCAGCACTTCATATTCACCCTCATCGAGTATTGGGGTGGCTGCCGAATAAGGTGGCCCGGTCCGAGGGGGGGGGATATGGAAAAAGAACTAGAGCGATTAGTGCGTCAAAAATTTGCGCGTGCGAAGGCGTTGGAGGCTGAGCATAAAGACGATGTAACTAGTGAACTTAACCGCCTTTTTATAGATGAGCAGGTTCGAATCAAGGCCGCAATGTTTGACGCGTCAGGTCAATGGCTGGATGTGTTTTACCAGTCAGTTGCTCAGGCAATACGTGACGTAGCAAAGGAAAAGAACCCGCAATCAAATCTTGGCATTTGGATGGTCGGGTTGCTCGCGCTCTCATATGTCGCCCTGTTAGGCTTGACCATTTTTGTTCGTGGCAACCATAATGTGCAGGAAGGAAAGGAGTTTCTGGAAGGCTATGTGTTAGCTTTCATGATAGGCTCGCCGACACTCCTAATTTCTTTTGGGCTTGTAATTTTCATGCTTTGGCGGCATCGCTCTTAACAAAATTTGGAATCCAGTTCTCTTCATAGTCATTTCTCTCTGAGTGAATATCAATAATAAGCGTCGGATTGATCTGATCAGAGTTAATTATTTCAGGCAGAGATATTAGATTATCGCCATTTTTATCTTGATATGTAATTCGCCAATACAGACAATATTTTGATGTGTATATAAATCCGCGCCTATGTATTTGGCAACTGAGCAGATCGGCTTGAAAATTGAAACTTCGAATTGCTGCAATTATGCCAGCCGCATCGATTTTGTCCCCGTCCAAAATCTGGCGCTGTAGTTGGTTGGAGTAGACGACATCCAGCGGGCTAAAGGACTGCAGCCAGCTGTCGTTGAATCTCCGAAGCTGATGACGCTTGCTACAATGTGAGAACGCGATACTCATGCCGACACATTATCGGATGATGCTTTCTGTTCACTTGATAAGGATAGTTAGCGACGCGTTAATGACGTCCTCGCCGACATGCCACCCGGCGGGAGCGCATCGGGCGAACGCGACGATATCGCCGTCTTCACCTCCGGCCAGCCGGATCCCAACAT
>JANQOV010000006.1 GCA_028285645.1 Hyphococcus sp. | reverse complement strand
TGGTCGACTCAACTTCCAAAAAACGCCGCAACGGCGTTGGCGTGACGGCAGAAGGCGACGTCATTTTCGCTCTCGCGGATACGCCGGTGACGTTCCATCAGTTCGGATCCTTCTTTCGCGAGGATTTAAAAACGCAAAACGCGCTTTATCTTGACGGAACCATCTCACGGATTTTTGCGCCGGATCTCGACCGTAATGATCCCGGCGCCGCCATGGGGCCAATTGTTGGTGTAGTGGAGAAGGCGCCGGCCAACGGCGATTGATGTTAAGTGCATGATTGCAAACAACAGTATCGAACAAACATGCAGCTTTGTCAGTGATCGCAGGAAGATGCTGTAACCGTCATCCTGACGAAAGTCAGGATCCATTTCTTAAATGTGCTGAGCAAGCTACCCTGGGTCCTGACTTTCGTCAGGATGACGACGAGAGCGATATCGCTCGACGCGCTACGACAACCGATAAACCCGCGCTGCGTTGTCATGCAGGAAAAGCTTCGCGGTTTCTTCGTCGAGCCCCAGACCGTCAAGCCCTTTTAGGCACCGCGCCGGCGACAGCATTGGCCAATTGGTGCCGAAGAGGATGCGCGACTTGCCTTCATTTTTCATGAGGCGAACAAAGTCCGGCGGTAAGCGATGCAGCACGTAAGCCGACGTATCCACATAAAAATTCGGAAACTTGTGCAGAAGCGTTGCGACTTCGTCGATCCAGGGGAAACCCACATGCCCACCGATGACGACAAGTTCGGGGAAGTCCAGCAAGACATCTTCAAGATAAGGGATTAGCCGTCCGTATTCGGAGGTTCGAAGCGGTCCGGTGTGGCCAATCTGCGTGCAGAAGGGAAGGCCCGCGTCTATGCACGCCGCATAGACCGGATAAAACCGCCGGTCATTGGGCGGTAGGCCCCAAAGCCACGGCAAAGCACGCACGCCGACAAAACCTTGGCTAGCGCGCTGGCGTATCTCGCGCACCGCGCCCATGGGATCGTTTAAGTCGATGCTCAACACCGGCTTCAGGCGCCCTTCAGACGCCGCCGCATTTTCCGCCGTTTCGTCATTGGAAATGAGCACGCCCGTCGGCCCGGTCCAGGCGGAGATAATCCCCGTTGCAACGCCGGCCTGGTCCATAGCGGCAAGCGTCGTTTCAAGATTGGGCAGCGCTTCGTCCGCAGACTGGCCGGTCCAGCGCAGAAGCGAGGCGAGCCAGGGCTCCGCCGCCATGCGCGGCGTCATGATCTGCATCCAGGCGTCGATAACAGGCGGCATGACGTTTCACTTTCTTTTGAATACCCTAGCCGCCGACGCCGCATTCGCCTAGGTGTCGAACTGCATAACGGGGAGGGTAAAGGAAGGTCGTTTATGAAATCGAATACGCCGCAAGGTTCTTTTCTTGGTTTCGCGCCGATTTGGCTCTGGGGCGTGCTCCTCATTCAGATTGTCATGGTGTCGTTCTTTGCGCTCGCCACGCTGTTTAATCCGCCGCCTGACTTCGACTACACGACGATGACCTATATCACGCGCAATCTCACAGCGGTTCTCGCGCTGATCCTGGCGATTTTGTTTCGAAGTCACATAGCATTGTTTGTCGCCCTGGCGGCGCGGTTCGTGACTGATGTTGTGGACGCGATCACCGTTTTTACAATGCAGAATACGGATTTTTACGGCGTTGTCCCGGTCGTCACGGTCTTGCTGATTTTGCCTGCTTTGACCGGCTTGCTCTATTTGTGGAAGCGCATTCGGCAGCCGTCACCAGAAAGTGCAGGCTGAACAACTCCATTCAGTTCTGCGTTGCAGCTTGCGCTGCTTCGGGCGCCGGCGACGGGTCGGGCGCAAACTCGACGCCGAGGAAATAGGGCCAGACGAGAAGCGCAAGCACGCCCTTCCAGAAGCCGAGCTTTAAAAATCCAATGGAAAACAGCCAACCCATGAACCAGAGGACGCCCAGTCCTCCGTGCTGCTCGATTTTGATCCGTCTATCCATGTGGTTCTTCCTTTCCGTTGCTGCGTGCGCTGCGTGACCATGGCCGCAAGGCAAACGCCTTTCCGTGATGCAAATCAAATCCTAGCCCGGCTTTGCCGCTTTTGCTTGCCGGATGCGGATGCATTTGCTATTTGGAATCATTCTTCCGAGGGGCGCCGGCGGGCCGGCTGAGATCGCGTTCTCCCTTTCGAGACCATAGCGCGAGCACCCTTTGAACCTGATCGGTTAAGACCGGCGTAGGGACGGATCGCACGTGGATGACCTCAAAGATATACTGCTGGACGGCGAAGAGGTTCTTTGGTCGGGCAAGCCCGTGCTTACTCACGTTAAAAACTCTTCGATCAAGAAGAAGCTTAAGCATCTCGCCTGGATGTTGTTTGCCGCCCTCGTAGCGGCCTACTTCTTCTATGTCGGTAACATGTCAAATCAAACAGGCTTTGTTCAAGTCCTGTCTGGTATCACCATTATCTTGATTGCGATTGGTTTGGTAATCGCGACGTTTGCTTTTTTTGACAAAGGCTCTGTAGCGCTGTCGTCTTTGGGCCAGATATATGCAGTTACAAACAGGCGCGTGATTGTTATCGACACCAAGAAGCATTGGCGTCAATTCATATTGGGGCGTTCAGTCATTGGCCTGTCCATCAAGAACAATGGTGAATATGGAGATGTGCACATCTCCTACGGAGACGAAGATTTCCTGTCGATGTCAGCTTTGCCAGATGCTGATGTGGTTGAACGTTTATTGTTAGAAAACTTTGCGGCGAAAAGAGAGTAATCATGAACAAACACACCCCACAATCCGAATTCAAAATCCCTGAAGTGACCACCGGCCCCTTGCCGTCATCGCGCAAGGTTTATGTGAAGGGCGATCTGTATAAGGACATCGCCGTGCCGGTGCGCGAGATTGATCTACACCCAAGCGCGGATGAACCGCCGGTGCCGGTCTATGACACGTCCGGCCCCTACACAGATCCCAATGTTGCGACCGACGTTGAAAAAGGTCTCGCGCGAACGCGCACGGCCTGGATCAAGGAGCGCGGTTATGTGGAGGAATATGATGGCCGCGATGTAAAGCCCGAAGACAATGGCGGCGCAACGGGCAAATATCTGGCCCGCGAATTCCCGATCAAAAACCGTCCCTTGCGTGGAACCGGGACGGGTCCTGTCACCCAATATGAATTCGCCAGGGCGGGCATCATCACCCGCGAAATGGAATTCGTCGCCATCCGCGAGAACCTTGGCCGCAAGAAAATGCTTGAAGGCGCGGAAGAGCGCGTAGCGCAAGGAACAGGCTTCGGCGCTGAAATCCCGCCTTTCATCACGCCGGAATTTGTCCGTGACGAGATCGCCCGCGGCCGCGCCATCATCCCGTCCAACATCAACCACCCAGAGCTTGAGCCGCAAATCATCGGCCGCAACTTCCTGGTGAAGATCAACGCCAATATCGGCAACTCTGCCGTTGCGTCATCGGTTGAGGAGGAAGTCGACAAGATGGTCTGGGCGACCCGTTGGGGCGCGGACAACGTCATGGACCTTTCTACCGGCCGCAACATTCACAACACCCGCGAATGGATCATCCGCAATTCGCCGGTGCCCATCGGTACGGTGCCGATCTATCAGGCGCTGGAGAAAGTGAACGGCGTCGCCGAAGACCTAAGCTGGGAGGTCTATCGCGACACGCTCATCGAACAGGCAGAGCAGGGCGTTGATTATTTCACGATCCATGCCGGCGTACGTTTGCCTTACATTCACCTTACCGCCGAGCGGGTGACGGGCATTGTCTCTCGCGGCGGCTCGATCATGGCGAAGTGGTGCCTCGCCCATCACCGGGAAAGTTTTCTTTATACGAAGTTTGATGAGATCTGCGAGATCATGCGGGCGTACGATGTTTCGTTCTCACTGGGTGACGGGCTTCGTCCGGGCTCTATCGCTGACGCTAACGACCGCGCGCAATTTGCTGAACTCGAGACCCTTGGCGAATTAACGCAGATCGCCTGGGACAAGGGCTGCCAGGTGATGATCGAAGGGCCGGGGCATGTCCCCATGCACAAGATCAAAGTGAACATGGAAAAACAGCTCAAGGAATGCGGCGAGGCGCCGTTCTATACGCTTGGGCCGCTCACCACGGACATCGCCCCCGGTTACGATCACATCACGTCGGGCATTGGCGCTGCGATGATCGGCTGGTTCGGCACGGCGATGCTTTGTTATGTAACGCCCAAGGAGCATTTGGGCCTGCCCGACCGCGACGATGTTAAGGTCGGCGTTATCACCTATAAACTTGCAGCGCACGCGGCAGACTTGGCGAAAGGTCACCCGGCGGCGCAAGTGCGGGATGATGCGCTAAGCCGCGCGCGCTTTGAGTTCCGCTGGGAGGATCAGTTTAACTTGTCCCTCGATCCTGAAACCGCGCGGGACTTTCACGACCAAACGCTTCCCAAGGAAGCGCACAAGGTGGCGCATTTTTGCTCCATGTGCGGGCCGAAATTCTGTTCCATGAAGATCACCGCCGATGTGCGCGATTATGCAGCCGGCCTTTCCGACAATGAAAAGAAAGACCTCGAGCGCGCCACCCAGGAAGCCCGCCAGGGCATGAAAGACATGTCGGACAAATATAAGGAAATGGGCTCGTCGCTCTACCTCGAAGCCGAGGCTGTCAAGAAGGCGAATGAGGGGTTGTGAAGGGTCCTACTTATCGGATTGGTCAATAATTGGCATTGAGAATAGTATTGCATGTATAGAACCATCGAGTTCGTCTGAGCCTGCGCGAATGCTTTTCCTCATTGCTTTGACCAATTCGACCATCGCTGTTTGGGTGTTTTTGTTTGAGAGTAGCATTGGCGTTCTTTCAAGGTTTGCCAGCGCGGTAACAACGGGCGCTGGCGCATAGACAGAAATTTTTTGCTTTCCCGAAACCATCAATGCGGTTGCTTCTTCCGTTCTTTCCGAATGATGCGTCAATATTGAAGCCCGCTTTGCTAGGCCGTTTAAGTAATCACTATATGCATCAATAAGCAACTCGCGCCGACGGTCAGACTGAGAGTAAATCCGACTGACGACAGCCTGAACCAGCGACCCAGTTAACGCCAAGATCGCACCAAAGCCGAGAAGGAAAAAATCTCTCACTGAATAACAGCTACCAGATTCGAAGTGTTTGCTTTAGCCCCCTCCCTCAGCTTTGCTGACGCCTCCCCCGTAAGCGGGGGAGGATGACGGCAGTTGTTTGCTGCTGGTTCCCTCTTCCCCCGCTTGCGGGGGAAGTGCCCCGAAGGGGCGATGGGGGTTGATTAAGAGTGTTCGTCAATGTTCGACCGCTCAATTTCAAGTGCGCGCCTCGAATGTTCGCAAGCATCGAAGATCGTTTCCAAAACGCCATCGATGTTTTTGTAAACGTCATTGTTCCAGAAGCGTACAACCGCCCAGCCTTTTCCTTCTATAAATGCGTCGCGTGTTCTGTCGCGGGCTCCGTCGTCGGCCCCATGTTGATAGCCGTCCAGTTCAATGACAACGCGCGCTTCAATGCATGCGAAATCAGCTATGTAGGGGCCGATTGTATGCTGACGCCGAAAACGAAAACCGCCCAGTTGTTTGCGGCGAAGACGAGCCCAGAGCTTTTGTTCCGCAGGCGGCATTTCTTTACGAAGGCTTTTTGCTCGCGGGTGCGGTTTACGGATCGACATACAATATAGCCTAACCCCCTCCGGCCCTTCGGGCCACCTCCCCCATACATGGGGGAGGAAGGCGCGCACTGAAAAGACTGCAGCGCCTGAACGCAGAGACCCGCGAGCCGCACATTTGACCGGTCTTGGCGTCTTGCGGTAGATTTCGCATGTCATCAGTGGGGAGATTATGATGCGCAAAATCAATCAAATTCTTGGCAACCGTTTTCTTGCGCCCGCAGCGGCGCTTGCCGCCGTCCTTGTCGCGTCGCAGGCGGCGGCGCAAATCACCCAGCAATTGCCGCGCGATGCTGTGCAGCCGCGGGTGCCCCTGCCGCAGGTCGAACCGCCGCGGCTCGACTTGCCGCCATATTTTGGGACGGGAACCGACGCGGCGAAATCCTGGCTGACGCCGATGCTCTTTGCGCGAACGCAAGCAGGCGACCCGCCGGAGCCTATTGATCCTGCGCTGGTTGAGCGGTTTGACAATCTCCCTTTTATTCCGATTGAGCCCGATGACGACGATGCGCCGGTCCTGCCGCCCATAGGGGGCCCTTTCCCGCCGGTTCCGGGCGCCGGCCCCTGGGTCGGGCCGCGGCCGGGGGCAGGCTCACGTCCGCCCTATGAGGGCCCCGGACCGCGCACCCAATCGATCACGGTGATCAACGTCAACCGGTTCGACGCCGTAACTGTCTGGACGAAGTGTTTCACCCGGGACGGCGTCAACATCCCGACGCTTTCGCGCGAAGACACGGTGCGGCCGCTCGCGATGTTAAACTACGCGCCGGTCATCTATCTCGGCGATCGTGGGCCCGGCGGCGGGGTTGCGCCGTTCTGGTGCGTCATCGCCGCTTCCGCCCCGGTCACGGCGCATGCGCAAACGCAAAATTACGACTATGTCGATTTCTTTGCAGCCGCGCGATAAGGAAATGCGCGGCGAAGGCGTGGGCGAAAACTAAATCACCTTGAAGATTTTCTTACCCGCGTCGGGCTCCCCTTTTTGCATCTTCGCCCTTAAAAAGAGCGCTCCAAAAACCGCCACCACGTCTTGAGAGAAAGCGATCCCATGTCTGACGAAACGCCGAACTATAAATTCGAAACCGCGCAGCTTCACGCCGGCGCCGCGCCGGATCCGACCACCAACGCGCGGGCGACGCCGATTTACCAGACGACCAGCTACGTTTTTGACGATGTCGATCACGCAGCGCGGCTGTTTAATCTCGAAGAGTTCGGCAATGTCTACACGCGGATCATGAATCCGACGACCGATGTGCTGGAGCAGCGCGTGGCGGCTCTTGAGGGCGGCTCCGCGGCGCTTGCCGTCGCGTCCGGCCATGCGGCGCAACTCATTGTGCTGCATACATTGCTTGAACCGGGCGACCGTTACGTCGCTGCGCGCCAGCTCTATGGCGGCTCGGTCAATCAGTTCGATCACGCCTTCAAACGCTTTGGCTGGGAGGTTGACTGGGCCGACGGCGCTGATCCGGAGAGCTTTCGCCAGGCGATTGGCCCCAAGACCAAAGCGGTTTTTATCGAGAGTTTTGCAAACCCCGCCGGCGCGCCGACTGATATCGGCGCCATCGCCGCGATTGCAAAAGAAGCGGGCGTGCTGCTCATTGTCGACAACACATTGGCGACGCCATATCTCTGCCGTCCGTTTGAGCATGGTGCGAATATAGTCGTTCATTCGCTCACGAAGTTTCTCGGCGGCCACGGCACGTCTATGGGCGGCGTCATCGTTGACGGCGGCAATTTCGACTGGTCGGCGGATGCGCGGTTCAAGCATCTTGTAGAGCCGAACGCCGATTATCACGGCATCGAGTTTTCAAAGTCATTCGGGCCGATGGCCTTCGCCATTGCGTGCCGCGTCCTTGGTCTGCGCGCGCTTGGGCCGGCGATTTCACCGTTCAACGCGTTCTTGGTTTTGCAGGGCGTTGAGACGCTTTCCCTGCGCATGGCGCGCCATTGTGAAAACGCGATGAAGGCGGCTTCGTTCCTCGAGGGCCATGACAAAGTTGCATGGGTCTCCTATCCGGGGCTGGAGAATGACGCGAATTTTGCGCTGATGAAAAAGCTGTCGCCAAAGGGCGCGGGTTCGGTTTTCACTTTCGGCGTTAAAGGCGGGTATGAGGCTGGCGTTAAAGTTGTGAAATCAGTGAAGCTCTTCAGCCATCTGGCCAATGTCGGCGATGCGAAAAGTCTCATCATCCATCCGGCGTCAACGACCCACCGGCAGCTTACAGATGAACAAAAGATCGCCGCGGGCGCAGGGCCCGACGTGGTCCGTCTTTCGATCGGTATCGAAAATGCTGACGACATCATTGCTGATCTCGCAGCAGCGCTTGAAGACGTGTAAAGAAATTGGCGCCGTCAAAAGTATACTTTTTGACGGCCCATCACCCAAGGGCGACACTTCCCTCATGAATGGGGGGGGAGCGAAACTTGCTGGCCGCGCCAAACCGATTTACGCAGCCGTTTACAACAAAAGGACACGGGGCCATGGCCATTGCACTTTTATCTGTCGGATTGCTTGGGATTTTAGTCTTTGCCCTGGGCTTTAATGTCAGCCGCGTGCGCCGCTCGATCACGGTAACGCAACACGAGGCGGAGGCCGACCCCAAAAGCCCCTTGCGCAAGGCGATCCGCGCCCATGGCAATTGCATTGAATATGCACCGATGCTGTCGCTGATGATATTGGCGATCGGCCTTGCCATCCCGATGCTGATGTCCTGGCCGATCATTTTGTTGATGCTGGCGGCGGTGGCGTCGCGCTACTTCCACGCCATCGGCATTTTAACCGGCGCGAGCGTCCATGAGCCCAATGCGTTCAAGTTTATCGGCGCCGTCGGCACGTATCTCACCGGGTTGATCTTGTCGATCATCCTGGTCGTCCGCGCCGCGGCGCTTTATTAAAGGCGCTATTCTTCCGCCGGCGCCTCTTCCGGCGCGGCCATCATCGAGGCGTGGTCAGCGCGGTAAAGCCAGCCTTCTTTGGTCTTAACGGAAATATCCATAAAGCGGCCTTTCATGGTGACCGCATCGCCGCCGTCGGCTGGCGTTCCCGTCATGGTCCATAGGCCCCAGGCGGTGTGGTTTTTCTTGTTCTTCTTTTCGCCCTGTTTTTCGATTTCGCAGGTGATGTTGTCATAGCCGTCAAAAAACGGCGCCCAGCTCGCGACAATCGCCTCGCGGCCTTTCACGATGCTGCCGCCGGGGCCATAGCTGTCTGCGTCTTCCGTATAAAGGTTGCCTAGAGCGTTCGCGTCTTCTGCGATAACGCCGGCGCAGAACGCTTCCGCAAGAGCGTCGGGCGAATCCGGCCCGGCGGTTGCCGTCGTGAAAGCGCCGGCACTGAGCGCCGTGGCGATAATGAATGTGCGTTTCATAAACATCTCCCGTCTTAATGCCGGGAGATGTTTAGCATAGGGATGATCGGATCGCGAAGTTTGAGCTTTCCCCAATGGAAATTGCGTGGTTGCGTAAGGTTTTACGCCTTCAACGCAGCGGTGAGATCTTCAAGGGCGTTGGCAACATCATCAAGACCGGTGCGGATGACATTGATGGCTTCGCCGGTTTCGGCGACTTCCTCAGGGCCAACTTCATCGGCGTTTGCAGCGAGTTCGCTTTCCGCGTCGTCAAGCCGGGTAATCACCTCCTGAAATATCTCGTCGCTCACTTCCGAAACGACGGCGCTGGCTGCGCTAAAGGCGATACGCACAATCATGCCGCCGCCTGGTTTTGATTGAAGCTCCGCGCGGGCGTCTTCCACTTCCTCGATCGCCTCGGCGATTTCCTCTTGGGCTTCAGCGAATTCTTCGCGAATTTCATCAATATCGTCAGCATCAAGATCGATGAGTTGCTGCAAGAGATCTGCGTCATCGTCAAAGTCGAGACCGTTAAAGGAGATTGAGTGGCCGTTGTCATGGGCCTGCGCCGGCGCCGCAACGGCGAAGGTCGCCGCTGCAAGGCCGGCGATGAAAATGCGGTTCGGTGATTGAAAAATGTTCTGCATGGACTTGTTCCTTTTCTTTCGCGGGCGGGTTTTACGCAACCTCTTTGCCCGGGGCGAACCATGCCGGGGGCCGGTATGAGCGGCAATATGCTTGCGGCGAAGCGTTGCCGAAAAACGCCGAATTCAAGACGCCGGGCTCGAGTATACACCCGAATGCGGGGGTATAGGATAGTTATCCCCCACCTTTTTTCGGGGGTATTATCTTCATCATGGAGCAGTTTGCATCATCGCTGCGATTGCATTTATCGCTTGCAGGACGGCCTTGTCGCCGCCCCCGAAGCATCAGGCGCCTTTTAGCAGAAAAGCGCGCGTTCGACGTGAGCGCAGGCGCCGGGCCGAAAGTCGGACCAGAAAATGCTCCATCATTGCTTGGTTATGGTCGAAAGCGGTCCGACAATTTGTTGGACCAGTTTCGCCGCCATAGGGCTTTGATTGCGCCCGCGCGCTTGGGCTACGGTCTTTGCCGTCATGTCTCAAGGAACACCCATTCACCCTGGCGATAAGGTCAGCGACAGCGATGTCGCCCGCATTGTAAACGGCCTTCGCGCGCGTGACTTACCGAAGTCGGAATGGACCCACGGCGCGCATCTTTGCGCCGGAACAGGGCTTTTGCATGAGGGCGGGCTTGCCCGCGCCGAAGCGGAGATGCCGGACATCATCCGGCGCTACAACGAAGTAACAGGCGTTCCGAATACTGACGAGGAAGGTTATCACCACACCATCACGCTGTTTTATTTGCGCGCCATTGATGGGTTTTTATCCGGGCGCTGGGAGGAGCCCGTTGGCGTCTGCGCCAGCGACTTGTTGGCGAGCCCGCTTGCGGACCGCGCTTTTCCCTTGCGGTTTTATTCAAAGGCATTGCTGTTTTCCGTCGCGGCGCGCCGCGGATGGATTGCGCCTGATCTTGAGGCGTTTGATCCGCGCAATTTTGACGGGGTCTGAGGGGCGATGCAAAAAGTGCGCATCGGGGTTGACGCTGGAGTTTTAAATGTATATACATTGTATATTCATCATATCGCGCGAAGGGCGCGTTCCCGATGGCTGACAAACCCAAACGCAAGCAGAAGAACAAAAAGGACAGTCAGTTGTTGATCCGCATAAATCGCGCGGAACGGGATCGGTTCATCGCGCGATGTGATGATCTGGATACCAGCGCGGCAAGGGAAATCAGAAGGTTTATCAAATCGTTTCTGGCGGAAAAGAGCCCGAAAAGACGCTAGATAATGGAAGAAACGTTCCCGCGTCGACGGGCGAATGCATAACCAAGCTACGCTAAGAGGAGAAATTGTGGTGGCGAAAAAGCGCGTAAAAAAACTGAAAAAGGAAATCAAGGCTCGTAAAAAAATAATCAACAAGCATCAAGGCAAGTTGAAAAAAGCAAAGCGGGCGTTGAAGAAAGCCGCCTAAAAAAGGCGACGAATTTGTAACTCAACCGCCGCGAGGATCATGTCGGTCCTTGCGGCGGTTTTGTGTTTTTATATAGGTGTTTGCGCGAACTTTGTTGCATCGTCAAAGTCAGCCGCTATGGTTGGTTACCATGGCGCGAAACTTATGCGCCGGACACGGACAATGTTTTTAGGATAATCGTCAATTGGGATCAGCGTTGGGCTCACTAGCGAAAGACCGCATGGAGGTCGCCGCGGCTGACATCACGACGCTTGCGGTCGATGCGATTGTCAACGCCGCGAATACATCCCTGCTTGGCGGCGGCGGCGTTGACGGCGCCATCCACCGCGCCGCAGGGCCGGCGCTGCGCGCTGCTTGCGCCAAACTGGACGGTTGCGAGACGGGCGATGCGAAGCTCACGGAGGGATTTGACCTTCCGGCACGATACGTCATTCACACGGTCGGGCCGGTCTGGCGCGGCGGAAGCGAAGGCGAGGCGGGGCTGCTCGCCCGATGTTATGAACGCTCCCTGGAAGTCGCCGCCGAAAACGATATCGCCAGCATCGCCTTTCCGGCGATCTCCACCGGCGCCTTCGGCTATCCCCTCGAAGCGGCTGCAAAGATCGCGGTTGCCGCATCCGCTGCTACCCTTGAGCGCTGCGAAAGCGTTGCTCGGGTTGTTTTCTGTTGCCATGGGACGTCTGCGGAACAGGCGTTTCGCAAGGCTTTACGCGGCTTATCGTGAAAGCAGCCGGCTTCTGCAGCCGCCTTGCGAAAATTTAACACGCCGCCGCTATCTCGCCGAACGAATTGGTGGGAAGTAAATGCGAATCACCATGATGAGTGGGATCACCAATTCACAGAAGGGCGACAATCATGAAAAAACACCTGTTAATAGCTTCCGCATTTGCGCTCGGCCTGACGGGCCTTGCCGCTTGCGAGAAAGCCGCCGAAGAAGGTTCGAAGGCTGCTGAGGAAACAGAAAAAGCTGCCGAGGACGTTAACGAGGCCGCCGATGAGGCGATGGATGACGTCGAAGAGGCTGCAGGCGACGCTGCAGACGCGATGGATGACGTCGTCGAGGAAGTGACCGACGAAACGGATGAAGTCGCGGACGACGTGCAGGAAGCGGTCGACGAAGAAGAAGATCCTTCTTAGGCGAAGCCTTGCGATCGGGCTCGGACCCGACCAAGATTAGAGGGGCGTCGGTTGCGGCGTCCCTTTTTCTTTGCGCTGGATTGCGCATGTGCATGAGAGCCGAAGTAACGCATGCGAAGCTTTAATCCCATTTTTTCCGGCCGTGAGAAGTCGATCTTTCCGACCATGTCCGCACTTGCCCGCGAGGCCGGTGCGATCAATCTCGGGCAGGGCTTTCCCGATGAAGACGGCCCGAAGGAAATTTTGTCCGTCGCCGCTGACGCGACAATTGAAGGGCCAAACCAATACGCACCGGTGGAAGGCATTCCCGAGCTGAGAGAAGCGATCGCAAGAGACAATAAGCGGTTTTACGATCTCGACATTGATCCAGAAACGCAAACATTAGTTGTCTCAGGCGCGACGGAAGGACTAGCTGCAGCGTTTCTCGGGTTTCTTGAGCCTGGCGATGAAGCGGTCTTGCTGGCGCCGTTTTATGAATGTTATGCGCCGCAAATCGAAGCGACAGGCGCTACTATAGAATTTGTGTCCCTAGAGCCGCCCGGATGGCGCCTTGATGCAGCCGCGCTGGAAAAAGCGATCAGTCCTAAGACAAAATTGATTGTCATCAACACGCCGCACAATCCGCTTGGCAAGGTCATGGACCGTAACGAGCTGGAAATCATAGCCGACGCCGCCCGCCGCCATGATTTAATCGTTGTTTGCGACGAAGTTTATGAGCATCTGATTTTCGACGACCGCCCGCATATTCCGCTGATGACGCTGCCCGATATGTTCGAGCGAACCATCCGCATCGGCTCTGCCGGAAAAACGTTTTCGCTGACAGGCTTTCGGATCGGCTATGTCACAGGGCCGGAACGCCTGATCACCGCCGTCATGAAGGCGCATCAGCATCTCGCCTATACGTCGCCCGTTCCCCTGCAAAAGGCAGTGGCGTTTGGGTTCGGGCTTGGCGATGATTATTACCGGCGGTTTGTCGCCGACATGCAGGCAAAACGCGATCTTTTGTCGGCGGGGCTTCAAGATGCGGGTTTTGACGTCGCGCCTTGCGAGGGTACGTACTTTGTCACCGTTGATATCCGCCCTGTGAGTGCAGAAGACGACGCCGCCTTTTGCTGTGAGATAACCAGCGAAGCAAAGGTGGCTGCTGTGCCCTTGTCAGCATTTTATCACCCTGCAATTGACAATCCGCCGCGCTACTACGCCCGCTTTTGCTTTTGTAAAAGACATGAGGTTTTGACCGAGGCGTCGAAGCGGTTGAAAGGCTATTTGCGTTGAGGAAAGAGGAGCCGATGATGGGCTTGCGGATAAGTATCGCGATCGCTGCTTGTTTATGTGCGGCAGGTTGCGTTCAGGCGGCGAAAACCACCATCGGCGCCGCCGGCGCAGTGGGTAAGACGGCGGCCGGCGTCACTGTCGATGCGACGGGCGCTGCACTTTCAGTGGGTTCAGGAAAACGCGATGATCGGGGTCATAAGAAGAAACGCAAACATCATGATGACCCGCGGCCCTTCGACGCCTCGCGTAACGCTATGGCCGATGTGGACGCAGCGCTTACATCGTCGGAAATCAGCGGCAAGCGGGTTCTTTTGGTGCTGGGCGGCAATTGGTGTCACGACAGTCGCGGATTGGCGGCGAAATTTGAACAGCGCGAACTCGCCCAAGTCATTGGTGAGAATTATCACCTTGTCTGGGTCGATGTTGGGCGCCGCGACCGCAACCTGGATGTGCCGGCGCGGTTTGGAGTTCCGCAATTGTTTGGTACGCCGACCGTATTGATTCTGTCGCCCGAGGAAACCTTGCTCAATGCCGACAGCGTTCACGATTGGCGCGCTGCAGACTCAAAACCTTATGACGAAACCTTGCGCTATTTTGAAAGCTTCGCCCTGCGCGACGGCAATCAAACACCCGCATGAAGTATCACAAAGCAGCCGTTGTTCAGGCGGGCTCGATATTGTTCGACACGCCTGCGACCCTCGATAAGTTTGAAAGCCTTGCGGCTGCGGCGGCTAAAAATGGCGCTGAACTTGTCGTGTTCCCGGAAGCGTTTATCGGCGGCTATCCTAAGGGGTCGCATTTCGGGGCGCCGGTGGGCTCGCGAAGCCCCGAGGGACGCGATCTTTTTCGCCGCTATTTTGAAAGCGCCATTGACGCGCCAAGCCCCGAAACAGAACGTATCGGCGCGCTCGCCAAGGACTTGAAACTCGACATTATCGTTGGCGTTGTCGAGCGAGCGCGCGCCGCCGAAGGCGCCGGAACGCTTTTCTGTTCTGCGTTGTGTTTCTCTTCTGAAGGAAAGCTTATCGGCAAGCGTCGTAAGCTGATGCCGACCGCTGCCGAGCGGGTCATTTGGGGCATGGGCGATGGTTCAACGCTTGACCTTTTTGAGACAGCGTCAGCGCGCATTGGCGCTGTCATTTGCTGGGAAAATTTCATGCCCATGATGCGCATGAGTCAATATGCGCAAGGGGTTGAAGTCTATTGCGCGCCGACTGTTGACGACCGCGAAAGCTGGTCGTCGCTGATGCGCGTGATCGCTCTTGAAGGACGGTGTTTTGTTCTCTCCGCCAACCAATTCATGCGCCGCGCTGACGCGCCGGGCGATTTTCAGCCGGTGCAGGGCGATGATCCGTCGACGGTTCTCATTAATGGCGGCAGCATGATTGTCTCGCCGCTCGGTGATGTTCTCGCCGATCCGGTTTTTGGCGAAGAGACAATCCTCTTTGCCGAGCTTGACCCTAAGGACATCGCCAGGGGCAAGATGGATTTTGATGTTGCAGGCCACTATGCGCGCGCTGACGTGTTTTCGCTTGCGATCGACAGAACGGAAAAGACGCCGCTTGCCTGAACCAGACTATGCTTTTTTTGCCGCCTCATCCCGGCGTTCGTCGGTCCAAAACGAAACGCAGGGGATTTTGGTTTTGTCGCAGCGATGCGCATATTTGCGCGCAATTTCGGTGACTTCGTCCATCAGGCCCTGTTCCAGTGTGATGGGATCGAGCCCCAAGCCAAGAAGCCGCTGATTTTCAACGTCGAGATCGTTCTCCGCCGCTTCCTTGCGCGGATTGTCGACATATTCGATAGATGCGCCGGTTTTGTCGGCAATCATCTTCGCCAAATCCCGCACGCGATGGGTCTCGGTCATCTGGTTGAGGATATGCACGCGCTCGCCGTGCTGCGGCGGGTTTTCGATCGCCAGTTGAATGCAGCGCACCGTGTCCTGAATATGAATGAATGCGCGTGTCTGCCCGCCCGTGCCGTGCACCGTCATCGGATAGCCGACCGCTGACTGCATCAAAAAGCGATTGAGAACCGTGCCATAATCGCCGTCATAGTCGAACCGGTTGATAAGCCGCTCATCCTTGCGGGTTTCTTCCGTTTGCGTGCCCCAGACAATGCCCTGATGAAGGTCGGTGATCTTGAGACCGTCATTCTTGTTGTAAAACGCAAAAAGAAGTTGATCCTGCGTTTTCGTCATGTGGTATATGGAGCCCGGATTGGCAGGATAGAGGATTTCCTGTTTGATCTCGCGCCCGTCTTCAGTTTCGATTTTAACCGGCAGATAGCCTTCAGGTATTTTCATGCCTGCCGTGCCGTACCCATAAACGCCCATGGTGCCGAGATGGACAAGATGCGAGTCGAGACCGCATTCGACGATGGCCGCAAGAACATTGCTGGTCGCGTTGATGTTGTTGTCGACCGTGTAACGCTTATGCCAGGAAGACTTCATGGAATAGGGCGCTGCGCGCTGTTCCGCGAAATGAACAATCGCTTCCGGCTCGAACTTCTCCATGATGTAAAGCAGGCGCATATAGTTATGCGCGATATCGCAATTCTCGAATTTGATTTCCTTGCCGCTGACTTCTTTCCAAGCTGCAAGGCGTTTTGAAATCGGGCTAATGGGCGTTAGCGATTCAACTTCCAGCTCCACGTCGATTTTGCGACGCGAAAGGTTGTCGATGATCATCACGTCATGGCCGTTATTCGACAGATGAAGGCTTGTCGGCCAGCCGCAAAACCCATCTCCGCCGATCACCAGGATTTTCATACCCATCTCCATTAGCCCCGCGGCGTTCTCCCAAAGCCGCGCCATTGCGGGGCGCATTCTTGATCCCCGGTATAGCGCGCCGTCTTAGAGCCCCGGAGCGGTGCGAGGCAACCCCTTGCTGCAATGGCCGGAAAACCTATTGAATTGGCGGCTTTTGGCGATTGGCGGTTGCTGCTTCGCGGCGGCGCTCAACGGCGGGTAAGGTTGAATGGGCTTACAGTTGTTCAGATAGCTAACGCCGAAAATTTTTTCAGGTTGCGTTCGTTCCGCGAACGGACCTGAAAAATGGTGGAGCTAGCCGGAATCGAACCGGCGACCTCTTGCATGCCATGCAAGCGCTCTCCCAACTGAGCTATAGCCCCGAAGCGTCTCTAAGACGCTGTCGCGCTGCTTTACAGCGGCGAGGAACCTAGCGGCGCTAGTCTGGTTACGCAAGCGTCGCTGCGGCGATACTCCAGACTCTACGCTGACTGACTTAATCGTCGTCGCTGGTCGGCTTTACAATGTTCGTGACGTCGTCGTCTTCATCGTCATCGTCGAGCAGGCTGTCGTCGTTTTCGTCATCGTCATCGAGATCGACGTCGATATCCTCGATATCAGCAAGTTCGTCATTCGTATCGTCGTCGGACTCATCGTCTTCGTCGAGCGCCGCCTTACGTTTGGATTCCGCCTGTTTTTTCTCGGCGTCAGCGGATTCAAGCGACGTTTCCTGCGCCGGCTTTTCCTGCTTGTCATCCTGTTCGCTGTCTTCTTCCTCTTCCTTGCGCGTTTTACGCGGCTTGAGCAGCGGTTCGGGCGTAAACTCATGGTTGCATTTCGGGCAATGGGCAGGCGATTTATTGAGGTCATAAAAGCGCGCGCCGCATTCAGGACAATCCTGCTTCGTCCCAAGTTCAGGTTTGGTCACGGGGGCAATTCCTAGTCATAAGGTTGAATTCGACGGCTCGTGTTGCCACGGAGATTGGCCGCTGTCAAAAGGGTGTGGAATTTCAGCGAGCGGTCGAAAAATGGTTTCGGAAGCGTAGATGAGCGGAGCAGGCACTCTTAGCGGACGGGTGAAGGCGCGTCGCGCCGGCGCCCTGCAAGGCGTTGTTCACGCGCCGGGGGACAAGTCGATCTCCCACCGGGCGCTGATCCTCGGAGCCATGGCGGAAGGTATCAGCCATGTGGACAGTCTCCTTGAGGGTGATGACGTCTTGCGAACCGCTGCAGCGATGCGGGCCCTAGGCGTTGAGATCGAACGCGAAAACGGTCGTTGGCGCATCGCGGGGGCTGCGTGGCGCCAGCCGGAAAAATCGCTTTATTTCGGCAATTCCGGCACCGGCGCGCGGCTGGTTATGGGCGCTGTCGCTGGCAAACAGATCGCAGCGACCTTCGACGGCGACGCGTCGTTAAGAGCGCGGCCTATGGGCAGGGTCCTTGAACCGCTGCGGATGATGGGCCTGGAAGCAAGTGATATGGACGGTCGCCTGCCGGTTGAGTTCATCGGCGGCGAAAGGCTCACCGCCGTTGACTGCAAACTCGCAAAGCCTTCGGCGCAAGTAAAATCAGCGATCCTCCTTGCCGCGCTCGGGGCTCAAGGAACGACACGGTTGCATGAGCCTGTGCTCAGTCGCGACCACACCGAGCGCATGCTTTCCGCATTCGGCGTCAAGCTGAAGGTCGAGGCGGACGACGCCGTCGGCCGGTTTATCGAGATAGCAGGCGGCCAGAAGCTGAAAGCTTGCAATATCTCCGTGCCGGGCGATCCTTCTTCGGCGGCGTTCTTGACCGCAGCGGCGCTGATCACGCCGGGCTCTGACATCGTCATTGAAAACGTGCTGGTTAATCCGTTGCGCGCCGGGTTTTATGAAACGCTCAAAGAGATGGGCGCTAACATCTTATTTGAAAACAAACGCGAAGCTGGCGGCGAGCCGATCGCAGACATTCGCGCGCGTCATTCCGTTCTCTCGGGTGTTGAGGTTCCGGCTGACCGCGCGCCATCCATGGTTGACGAATATCCGATCCTCGCAATTGTCGCCGCTTACGCCCATGGTGAGACAAAGATGACGGGTCTTGAAGAATTGCGGATCAAGGAGAGCGATCGCATTTCAGCAATTGAGAAAGGCCTTGCCGCCTGCGGGGTTGACGTGCGCAGCGGAGAAGATTGGCTGGCAGTGCGCGGCGCCGCTTCCGTCCGAGGCGGGGCAAAGGTCTCGACGCACAGTGATCACCGCATCGCTATGAGCTTTCTGGTCTGCGGCCTTAACAGCGAGGAGCCGGTAGAGATCGATGACGCTTCAATGATCGCAACCAGTTTCCCGGGTTTTGTAGACGTCATGCGCTCCCTTGGCGGCGACTTGGAAATCCCGTGAGGCCGCAAACCGCACCGCCTTGCGTTTGCGACGCCTGAGCAGATAAGTCATCGTCCATGCAAGACCGCGAGAAAAAGCCGCTTGTGATCGCGCTAGATGGTCCCGCCGCCTCGGGCAAAGGCACGCTCGCGCAACTGATCGCCAAGCAATACGGATTTGCGCATCTCGATACAGGCGCCCTTTATCGCGGCGTCGCTGCTGTCATTCTGGAGGCCGGCGGCGATCCGAATAACGCTGAAAAAGCCGCCGTCTTCGCCCGCGACTTCAGCATCGATCAGATCGAAAACCTCAATATCCGCACTAAGGAAGTCGGCGCCGCCGCCAGTATCGTCGCTGCAAATAGCGAGGTGAGGGCGGCGCTCCTTGATTTTCAACGCCGTTTTGCAGCGGCACCGCCTGGCGGGGCGAAGGGCGCCGTGCTCGACGGCCGCGATATCGGCACGGTCGTTTGTCCCGACGCAACGGTCAAATTTTTCGTCACCGCAAGCCCTGAGGCGCGGGCCGGTCGTCGCTGGCGGGAACTGAAGGTCGCCAATCCGGACCTTGAAGAAACCGCTGTTTACAAGGACTTGCTGGAACGCGACGCCCGAGACGCGGCCCGCGCCGACGCGCCCATGGTCGCCGCTGACGATGCGGAGTTGCTAGACACCACTCATTTGTCTATAGACGCGGCCTTCGCGGCGGCGCGCCGCGTGATTGACGGCGTTTTCCGGCGCTGCGGCTGATATCAGCCCGGACCGGACTTTTTGTCTTCAGAAAACGTTTTTTTGTGTCCGTCTATCGGGAGTGCGCCGCTTAACTGAAACTCGGCTCAATCGTCCAAAGGGCGCCAGATTGTCTGGGCAAACTCTTTGGAAAGACCACCGGCAAAACCGGTTGGCCCCGATTAAAACGGCGAAAGCTGAAACCACCTGGAGACTGAAGACAACGTGTCCGCTACTGAAACCCTTAACCCAACCCGCGATGATTTCGCGGAAATGCTCGAAGCCTCTCTTGTTGACCGTCAGGATTTTGAAGAAACGGTCGTAAAAGGCAAAGTCACCGCCCTCGAAAAAGACGTTGTGGTGATTGATGTCGGCCTCAAAACCGAAGGCCGCGTTCCCCTAAAAGAATTTTCTAAACCCGGCCAACCGGCTGAATTGCAAGTCGGCGATGAGGTCGAGGTCTATGTCGAACGCATCGAGAATGCGAACGGCGAAGCAGTGATCAGCCGCGAAAAAGCGCGCCGCGAAGAAGCCTGGGACAGGCTCGAAAAAACTTTCGAAGCCGGCGAGCGCGTCGATGGCGAAATCTTCAATCGCGTCAAAGGCGGGTTTACCGTCGATCTTGGCGGCGCTGTCGCCTTTTTGCCCGGCAGTCAGGTTGATATCCGCCCAGTGCGCGACGCTGGTCCGTTGATGAACATCCCGCAGCCCTTCCGCATTTTGAAAATGGACAAGCGCCGCGGCAACATCGTTGTTTCGCGCCGTTCGATCTTGGAAGAGGATCGCGCTGAACATCGTCAGGAAGTCGTCAAAGAACTGAACGAGGGCGACGAGCGCGATGGCGTCGTCAAGAACATCACTGACTATGGCGCATTTGTCGAATTGGCGCCTGGCGTCGATGGGTTGTTGCACGTTACCGACATGTCCTGGAGCCGCGTCAACCATCCGTCAGAAGTGCTTGGCGTCAATGACACGGTGCGCGTCAAAATCATCAAGATCAATCCGGAAACCCACCGGATTTCCCTTGGCATTAAGCAGTTGCAACCGGATCCCTGGCAGGGCGTGGCGGCGAAATATCCGATCAGCGCCAAATTCAACGGCAAGGTCACCAATATCACTGATTACGGCGCCTTCGTTGAACTGGAAGACGGCATTGAAGGCCTCGTCCACGTATCGGAAATGAGTTGGGTGAAGAAAAACGTCCACCCGGGCAAGATCGTATCGACCTCCCAGGAAGTCGAAGTGATGGTGCTTGAAGTCGACGAATCCAAACGTCGGATTTCGCTGGGCTTGAAACAGTGCCTTGATAATCCTTGGGAGCGTTTCGCTGAAGAGCATCCTGTCGGCTCTGTCATCGAGGGTGAGATCAAGAACATCACTGAGTTTGGGTTGTTCGTTGGTCTCAATGAGGAAATGGACGGCATGGTCCATCTCTCCGATCTCGACTGGAACAAATCCGGTGAGGAAGCGATCAAGGATTATGAGAAAGGCCAGATGGTGCAGGCCAAGGTTCTTGATGTGGACCCTGAAAAGGAACGCATTTCTCTTGGCGTCAAGCAGGTTGGTTCCGATCCGATGGAATCGATTGGCGAACTGAAACGCGGCGACGACGTCACTTGTACCGTAACGGCGATCGAAACCGGCGGCGTTGAAGTGCAGATCGGCGGATCAGATGGGCCAAAAGCCTTCATTCGCAAATCCGATCTTTCAAAAGACCGCTCGGAACAACGTCCGGAGCGCTATGCGGTGGGCGACAAGGTCGATGCGCGGGTGACCGGCATCGATGCCAAGACGCGGCGTATCAATCTCTCCATCAAAGCGCGCGAAGTCGCTGAAGAAAAAGACGCTGTAGAGCAATATGGCTCTGCCGATTCAGGCGCTTCACTTGGCGATATTCTCGGCGCTGCGCTGAAAGGCGGCGAGGACAAAAAAGAAGAGTAACTGACAATACTGACAATAATGTCTTAAAGCGACAACGAGTTTGTCGCCGGACCTTCAACGCAATCCCCCGGCTGTTTCGGCCGGGGGTTTTGCTTATATCTATCAGTCTCGTGTTGAACGAGGGTCATTTAAGCCGGACGGAAGGAAATGCGGCGTCATGCCGGAGCTGCCTGAAGTAGAAACAGTGCGTCGCGGCCTCGAGCCCGTGATGGCGGGGGCGACAATTACCGCTGTTGAGACCGGACGGCCTGATTTGCGCTTTCCGTTGCCCAAGCAATTCGTCAAGCGGCTCGAAGGCGCGAGCGTTGAGGCGCTTGATCGGCGCGGCAAATATCTGACGGCGCCTTTATCTACCGGCGAAACGTTGATCATGCATCTTGGCATGTCCGGCCGGTTCACCATCATTGATGGGCGGCGAACACGCCGCAGCGTCTTTGCGCTCGCCCAGGCCGGCGATCCTCGCCATGACCATGTGGTCTTTGAATTTACCGGGAAGCAGCCGGCGCAGGTGATTTACAATGATCCGCGGCGGTTTGGGTTCATGGATCTTGCACCGACGGACGCGTTGGATGCCTGCCGGCATTTCGAAGGGATGGGGCCGGAACCCTTGGGTAATGGATTCTCCGCATCTGTTCTGCGCGACGCCCTCAAGGGCCGGGCAACGCCGGTGAAATCCGCTCTACTGGATCAACGGGTTGTTGCCGGGGTTGGCAATATTTACGCGTCAGAAGCGCTGTTTAGGGCCCGCATTTCGCCAAGGCGCCGCGCCGCAAGCGTCGCCGGCAAGCGCAGCGACCGGCTCTACGCCGCCATTGTGGGGGTATTGCGTGACGCCATTGACGCTGGCGGGTCTTCTTTAAGGGATTTTGCCGCTGCTGACGGCGCGCTTGGCTATTTCCAGCACCGCTTTGACGTTTATGACCGGGAGGGCGAGGCCTGCGTCGCTTGCGGCGCGGCGGTCCAGCGCATCACCCAGGCCGGGCGCAGTACATTTTTCTGCGGGCCGTGCCAGCGTTAATTTCCAATGTTGCAATCCCTGCGAAATATCCGCTGTGACGGGCGTTGACGGGTAGGGTCCCCGTCGTTATAAGCCTCGCTCTTTCGCCCATAGGGCTTGATTAGCAGAGCAGAACCGAAGTCATGGCCAACACCTCGTCCGCCAAGAAAATGGTCCGAAAAATTGAACGCCGGACCGCCGTTAATAAGGCGCGCCGATCGCGCGTTAGAACTTTCTTGCGCAAGGTCGAAGACGCAATTGCGACTGGTGATGCGAAATCGGCGAGTGAAGCTTTCAAAGCAGCGCAGCCGGAACTGCAGCGAGCTGTTTCAAAAGGTGTTTTTCACAAAAACACCGTGGCGCGCAAACTGTCGCGTTTGTCGGCGCGCATCAAAGCGCTGGCTGCGTAACTTTTTGTAAGAACGTTTCCAAAGTCGGAAGCATTACTTTTGCGCATTTAGTTTTCTGTATTTTTGTAGCGTATTGCGTGCAATGCTTTTCTTCTGTGCGTTATGGCAATTGCAGTGCTGCATTTTTGTTGCGTGTTCCGACAACTTTGCGTCAAAATTTTTGAGATTACAGACGTCGTTTAAAAAAGCAGGCAGGCGCACAAAATTCTCTCGCAATATTTGCGCCTTTAAGTCTTGTGTTGGTTACGCGCTGTAAGTTTTTGTTTTTCAATGGACGCCTTATTTCATGCGGGAAATGATGCTGTTTTGTAATCAAAAAAAGCTGCAAGAAAAACGTCATAATGGGCGCCGGCCCTGTTGACGTAATCCTGTTTTATTAACTATATTGAACAGACTTAAGGAAACGTCGGATACTGATTAAATCAGGCTTTCCAATTTCTGTTTGATTTGAGTTTGTAACGGGCATGGCTGATACCAGTTATCAGTCGGGGCGATGGGCGAGCGCGTCTGCGCGAATGAAAGAGGGTCAATAGAAATGAAACGGGGCAGTCCTCATCCTTTGTTGTTTTGCATACTGGTGTCTGTTGAGAAGAACGCGTTGCTGATTTAGCATTCGCAATACTGATTTCCGGCGCTTAGCGTCTACTTTTATTCATAGTTTAATCGACGTGAGCGCGCGAGTTTTTGCGTGTGACTGTCGATATTTGACAAAATTGGAACATAAAATGAGCAATCAGAATAATGGCGGAGATAATGGATTGATCGACAAGTATCGGGCGGCGTTGCGCGGTCGCGTAGGCGAAGCGAAGTTTGATTCATGGTTTGCAGATATCGCACTGGCGGAGTTTTCTGAAGACTGCGTGACTTTATCCACAGCATCGAAGGTAAAAAAGGAGATGATGGATTCTCGCTGGCTGCCCTTAATGCGCGAAACCTGGCGCCAGGAAATCGGTCCTGTGGCTCGGCTGCGCCTTACGGTGCGAAAAAATTTGAGCGCCCATGCTGCAAAGATAAATGCAAAAGCGCCGACAGCGACACGACCAAACGGCGCGCAAGCAAATGGTGAAACCTCCGCTGGATTATTTGTTGAGCAGGTCAAGACGCAAACTAAAAAGCGCGAAGACAAAAAGCCGTTTGATTTTCGTCAGATTTCATCGCCGCTCGATAACCGCAAGACATTCGACTCATACGCAGTCGCTGATAGCAACCGTATGGCGTCCGCAGCTGCAAAGCAGGTGTTTCTCGATGGCGCGCCCCGTGAGCTTGTCTATTTTCACGGCCCCTCGGGGGTCGGCAAGACTCATCTCGAACATGCGATTGGCGGTCTTTGGGCCGAGAAGTATGGTGAGCAATCGGTTATCTATATCCCCTATAGCAACCTCATTAGCGCCTGCGTAAATGCTGTGTGGTCCAACAGCTTGCACAATCTGCATGAGCATCTTCTCTCCCATGACATCTTGATCGTTGACGATATTCATCTGCTCGATACGAAAAGCCGAACGCAAGAAGAGTTGTTGAATGCGATTGACGCCTTTCTGGCGCGCGGCAAGCAAGTTGTGATTGCAGGCGAGGCGCCGCCGGCGAAATTGCCGGAGGCCGGCATCAGTCAGCGCCTGGCGGATCGGTTAGCTGGCGGGGTTTGCGTTCCCATATTGCCCGCCGAACAAGCCCTTCGGCTGAAGGTCTTGCAAAATCGGCTGATCGAGAAATCTGCAAAATGCACCCTATCGCCGGAAGCGCTTGAGTTTGTCGCCAGCCGGTTCCACCAAAGCATGCGAGAGACTATTGGCGCCATGAACCAGCTCCTTTTGATGTATCAGCAAGAAGATGTGGTTGTAACGCTCGACGACGCGAAAACGGTGCTCAAGCCCCATCTTGCCGATCGCAAGCGCATCGCAACCCTTGATGACGCCATTAAGGCGGGCGCGCTCGCCTTTGGCCTCAAAGAGGAAGAAATCACCTGCCGGGCGCAGCCGCAAAGACTGGTGCGGGCCCGCCATGCAATTGTTTATTGCGCCCGGGAAGTCCTGCATGAAAGCTTCCCGCGCATTGGCAAGGCGCTGAAGCGCGATCATACAACAGCCATGAGTTCTTACCGCCGCGCCCAGGCGCTTTTGGAGCGCGACAAGGTATTTCAGGACGCCGTTCTGCAAATCCGAGAAGCGCTTGAAGGGTGATTTTTCACCCTTTAAAAAACTGTTGAAAACCAGCGGTTTATGAGCCGGGGTCGGGGGCGAAAAACGCCTCTGGCGCTGGCTTTTTGGCGCCATTTTCGGCTATAATTTCTGATGATTCTCGTGCGGCGATTTTCAGCTTCTTTCCGGCGTTTCCGGGGCTGCTGAAGCGCCGTTTTTTACCGAAGCCGATTGTTTCGAAAGAGCATAACGAATGAAGGTTACGATAGAGCGGACCGCGCTGGCGAAAGCGTTAGGGCACGTGCAAAGCGTTGTGGAACGCCGCAACACCATCCCAATCTTGTCCAATGTCTTGATGCAGGCCAAGGGCGGGGTTCTGACCCTGACCGCAACCGATTTGGATATCGAGATTTCCGAAGAGGCGCCGGCGGATGTTGCCCAGGATGGCGCCGCGACGGCGTCAGCGCTTACCTTGTTTGAGATTGTCAAAAGACTGCCTGAAGGCGCGCAGGTTCGTCTCGAACTGTCGTCCGAAGAAAGCCGGCTGAAAGTTTCTGCGGGCCGGTCGGAGTTTGCGCTGGCAGTTTTGCCTGACGAAGATTTTCCGAGCCTTTCGTCTGACGACCTCGATACGCGTTTCACGATGCCGACTGAAGAGTTGCAGCGGCTGATTTTGAAAACCCGTTTCGCCATGTCGCAGGAAGAAACGCGCTATTATTTGAACGGCGTCTATTTCCATGCGGTGACGGATGCGGATGCGCCATTGCTACGTGCGGCGGCAACCGACGGGCATCGCCTAGCGCGCCTTGACGCGCCTTTGCCTGACGGGGCGGTCGGCATGCCCGGCGTCATTGTTCCGCGCAAGGCGATTGCAGAATTGTCGCGGCTTTTGGAAGACGCTGAAGAAAATGTCGAAATCGCTGTCTCGTCGGCCAAGATCCGCTTCGGTTTTGGCGCAGGTTACCTAACCTCGAAACTCATTGACGGTTCGTTTCCCGATTATGAGCGGGTCATTCCAAAAGATAACACCAATATCCTAAAGGTTGAGACGAAGGATTTTGCGCAAGCGGTTGATCGCGTTTCGACCGTTTCAGCTGATCGCACGCGATCCGTAAAACTTGCGCTTGAAGCAGACCGGTTGCGGCTGACGGTGAATAATCCGGACGCTGGCTCCGCGCTTGAGGAATTGTCAGTAGATTATGGGGGCGAGCCGATCGAGATTGGCTTTAACGCGCGTTATCTCCTTGATGTGACGCAACAGGTCGATGGCGAGACTGCGACTTTTCGCTTGGCCGATCCTTCCTCGCCAAGCGTCATCGTCGATGAGGAAGACGAACGCGCGCTTTACGTATTAATGCCGCTGCGGGTGTAAGAGTGAGCCAAACGGCTGAAAAACTAGACGCTGAATTTGTTCAGGCTGCGCCGGCGCGGCTTGGGCGGCTGACGTTGACTGATTTTCGGTCATACGAGAGCGCCGATATTGTGCTCGACGGCAGGCCTGTGGCGATCGCCGGCGCTAATGGGTCCGGCAAGACAAACATTCTTGAAGCCATATCGCTGGTGGGGCCAGGGCGGGGCTTGCGCAGCGCAAGGCTAAACGAATTGCCGCGTATTGGCGGGCCCGGCGGTTGGGCGGTTTCCCTTCGCATGCGTGACCGTGAAGATGAGCGAAAATTTGGCGTCGGTGCCATGGCGTCAAAGCCGGAGCGCAGAGTTTGCCGCATTGATGACGCGAGCATATCGGGCCCGGGCGCATTTGCTGATTATCTGCGATTTATGTGGCTGACCCCCGCCCAGGACAGATTGTTCATGGACGGGGCTGGCGAACGGCGCCGGTTTCTTGACCGCATGACGCTCGCCCATGACAGCGCCCATGGCAAATCCGCCAGCCAATATGAGCAAGCGATGCGGCAGCGGCAGCGCTTGCTTGATGAACGCACGCGCGATGAAGCGTGGCTCACAGCCCTGGAAGCGCAAATGGCCGCGGCGGGAACGACGCTTGCCGCCGGCCGGCGGAAAACAGTCGCGTTGCTTGCGCAATCAAGTATCGCGGAAGATGGTGATCCTTTTCCAGCCGCCGAACTGTCGCTGGACGGCGAACTGGAAACAGCGCTTGCAACGCAAGACGCGTCGCATGTTGCAGAAGATTTTGCTGCAACATTGGCGGCGCGCCGGCGCCTCGATGCTGACGCCGGCCGGGCGCTTTTAGGACCCCATCGCAGCGACCTGCAAGTGTCCCATCGAGACAAGAACCAACCGGCGCGGCTGTGTTCAACAGGCGAGCAAAAAGCCTTGTTGATTGGCCTCGTGCTGGCGAACGCCCGCGCACTGGCGCGCCGCGCTGAAAAGGATGGCGCGCCTGTTCCGCTGATCCTCTTGCTTGACGAAATCGCAGCGCATCTTGATCCGGACCGACGCGCTGCGCTTTTCGACATTCTCGATGCGCTTGGCTTTCAGGCATTCATGACGGGCACGGATAAATCCCTTTTCTCTTCATGGGGCGACCGCGCGCAGTATTTTGAAACTCGCGCCGGCGCGCTTGAAGAAGCAGAACTGAAGTAAAAGGTATAAGAACAATGGCGCAGAACGCCGCAACAAATCACCCAGAAGATGAACAGCCGAAAACATCGGCCTCGAGCGGCGACAACGCCGACTATGGCGCAGATTCCATCAAGGTGTTGAAGGGGCTCGACGCCGTCCGCAAGCGGCCCGGCATGTATATCGGCGATACCGATGACGGCTCGGGCCTGCATCACATGGTCTATGAAGTGGTCGATAATGCGATCGATGAGGCGCTCGCCGGCCATTGCGATACGGTTGAAGTCATCCTCAATGAAGACGGTTCGGTCACCGTCACCGACAATGGCCGCGGCATCCCAACGGAAATCCACCCGGAAGAAGGCGTATCGGCGGCGCAGGTCATCATGACCCAGCTGCACGCCGGCGGTAAATTTGACCAGAATTCCTACAAAGTTTCCGGCGGCCTGCATGGCGTCGGGGTTTCCGTCGTCAACGCACTTTCCGAACAGCTTGATCTACAGATTTTCCGCAACGGCAAAGAATATTCGATGCGCTTCAAGATGGGTGAACCGGAAGCGGATCTTGCTGAAATTGGACCAACAGACAAAAAAGGCACGCATGTCACGTTTAAGCCGTCTGATAAGGTGTTTACCGGCGTTGAGTTTGATTTTGAAACGCTTGAGCATCGCTTGCGGGAACTCGCCTTTTTGAACTCGGGCGTTGCGATTACGCTTGCGGACAAGCGTCATGTGGAGCTGCGCGAAGAGAAAATGCTCTACGAGGGCGGTCTTGAGGCCTTTGTGCGGTATCTCGACAGCTCCAAAACAGCGCTCATCAATGTGCCGATCAGTTTTACCGCTGAAAAGGACGGGCTAACTGTTGATGTCGCCATGTGGTGGAATGACGGTTATCACGAGAAAGTCCTTTGCTTCACCAACAATATTCCGCAGCGTGACGGCGGCACCCATCTTGCCGGCTTCCGCGGCGCGCTCACCAGAATTATCAATAATTACGCAACATCTTCAGGCATCGCCAAGCGCGAGAAAGTATCGCTTACCGGCGATGACGCCCGCGAGGGGTTGACCTGCGTCCTCTCGGTGAAGGTCCCTGACCCAAAGTTTTCGTCACAGACCAAAGATAAACTGGTCTCCTCAGAAGTGCGTCCGGTTGTCGAAGGTGCGGTCGGCGACAAGCTCGGCCAGTGGTTTGAAGAAAACCCGGCCGACGCGAAGCGCATTGTTCAAAAAATCGCGGAAGCGGCAGCGGCGCGGGAAGCTGCGCGTAAGGCGCGCGAACTTACAAGGCGAAAATCAGCGCTCGATGTGGCGTCCTTGCCGGGCAAACTGGCCGATTGTCAGGAGCGCGATCCAGCAAAATCAGAACTCTTTATTGTCGAGGGCGACAGCGCTGGCGGGTCAGCAAAGCAGGCGCGCAATCGTGAAAATCAGGCGGTGTTGCCGCTGAAAGGCAAGATCCTCAATGTGGAGCGCGCGCGGTTTGACAAAATGCTGTCTAGCCAGGAGATCGGTACGCTGATTACGGCGCTAGGCACGGGCATCGGCCGTGATGACTTTGATGTTGAAAAACTGCGCTACCACAAAATCATCATCATGACTGACGCCGATGTTGACGGTGCGCATATCAGAACGCTCCTCTTAACCTTTTTCTTCCGGCAGATGCCGGAGCTTATCCGGCGCGGTCACCTCTTCATTGCACAACCGCCGCTCTACAAAGTTTCGCGCGGCAAGTCGGAGCAATATTTGCTCGATGATCAAGCGTTGCAGGACTACCTATATAGAGAAGGGCAGGCCGATGGCGCGCTTGTGCTCGACAGCGGCGAAACCATAGCTGGCGCCGATCTCGCGCAGATTATTGAGAAAGCGCGCCTCCTAAGCGCCATGTTGGCGGATTTGCCAGCGCGACTAAACCTAGACCTTGTTGTCCAGGCAGCGCTTGCGTCTGCGCTTTCGGAAGCCGATGAAAACGCTGAGGCCGCGGCTGAAAAAGTCGCTGCGCGGCTCGATATGATTTCCGAGGAGTTTGAGCGCGGCTGGACAGGTCGGCCCGATGGCGATGGCGGTTACGTGTTTGAGCGCGAACTGCGCGGCGTCAAGGAGATCAGATCCTTGTCGCGAGATGTTCTGGTGAGCGCGGACGCAAGGCGCATCCAGGAGGCCGTGACCGAACTCATTCCGATCTTCGAGCAACCGGTGACTTGGCAACGCAAGGAAACAAAAGAAACGCTTTTCGGGCCGGAAATGCTGCTCGCGTCAGTGCGCGCGGCCGGTGAAAAAGGCGTTGCCGTGCAGCGCTATAAGGGCCTTGGCGAGATGAATCCCGAGCAACTCTGGGAAACAACGCTTGACGAACATGCGCGTGTTTTGTTGCAGGTAAAGATCAAGGAAGCTGACGCCGCAGATGACATATTCTCGCGGCTGATGGGCGATATCGTCGAGCCCCGGCGGGAGTTCATTCAGGAAAACGCTCTGACGGCGGAGCTCGATATCTAGGTTTTGTCGCGTTACTGCTCCGCTTACTCGTCTGCGGAAGGTTCGCCTGTTTGTGCGTAGTCGTAGCGCTCGACGGTAAATCCATCCGCCGCGAGCAGCGCCGGCAGTGAATCTTCTTCGCCCGCCATGTGAGCGGCCCCCACTGCAACCAGCGCAACTCCTGACCCTTCTCGCATATCATTCGCTATCATCTCGCCCCACGCTTTGTTGCGATCGACAATCAGCACTTGGAAGACCTCCGGCGCATTTTCGCGAATGGTCTCGTTCATGTTTTGGTCGATCACTGCAATGTCGCCGGTGCGCCAGGCTTCGAATAACCCGTCAAAACCCGCCTTTTGTTCCTCCCAGTCGCGCAGCGTTGAGACCAGAAGCTCTTTTTCGATCTCGGGCGGCAACTCCGTGAAAAACCCCAGTTGTTCTTCAATCGATTCAAAGAATTTGAGGTCTTTCCCGCGCGTGCGCGCCTCTGCAATCAAAACGTTATCGGCGCCTTTCCCGGGTTCAAAGCCCTGATTGATGATGAACTGCACGCTGAGCGCCAAAAATGCTTGCCAGGGACGCATGGGATCGAGCGCCGCCATTGGTGCGCCCAGCTCCGCGGCGATTTCCGTCAAGCGTTGCGCGTCATCAGCGCTGAGCAGGTTACTTAACGTTTCGCCGGGCGTATTGAATCCCTTGGTCATTAAAATATTCAGTGTACGTGATTGTGCATCAGGCGCATCGCCGTCGACTTCAAAGTAGAACGTGGCTGCTCCTTGAAGAACTGCGTCCAACACGCCTTGGCGCCACTCTACATCAGGCGGTAAAATGTGAAACGTTCCGAACAGCCAGAATTCAGAATCATCGTCAGTAACGCGCCAAAGCGGCGGCGTTGCGATGTTTGCGTCAAACGCCGGCGTTTCATCCTCGGCGATCGCCGAAACTTTCGTCTCTGCTTCATCCGTTGGGGCGTCGTTTTCAGTCGGCGATGGCGCTTCGGGTGATACGTCTTGCGCCGCAGTACTAGCGTCGCCGCTGCGTTCGGTATCTTCAGTTTCCTCGTCATTGGCCGGAACTTGTTCCGATTCTGGCGTCGTCTGTTCGTCGCTGTCAGCATTGGGTTCAGCGGTGATGACGGGATCGTCCGCACCCGCTTCAGCAGACGCCGGAATACCTGACGCGGCATCATCTAGCGTAGCGTCGTCAACCTCCGGCGACAGCGCCTCGGGCGGTGCGTTTTGTTCATCACTTTGGGGTTCGTCCGCTTGCGGCGTCGCCGGCTCAGGAGCGTCGTCGCTGCGTTCGGTATCTTCGGTTTCCTCGTCATTGGCCGGAACTTGTTCCGCTTCCGGCGCTGTTTGATTCTCGCTGTCAGAGTCCGGTTCAACAGTGGCGATGGGGTCTTCTGCGTCCGCTTCAGTAGGCGCTGGAATATCTGAATCTACTTCATCCTGCGCGGCTTCGTCGGCCTCTGGCGATGGCGTCTCCTGTGGCGCGTTTTGCTCGCCGGTTTCGACGTCTTCTGCTTGCGGCGGCGGTGGTTGAGAAACGGAGTCGTCGGGTTCGGAGCCTGCAGATTCCGCTTCATTTGCAGAGACCGTTTCCGCCTCAGGCGCGTTTTGATCCTCGGCGTCTACATTCGGCTCAACGACTATGACCGGGTCTTCGTCTTCCACTGTAACGGGCGCAGATGAATCCGTCTCGACTTCGTCCCCGGTCGTTTCTGACGCCTTAAGCGATGGCGTGTTTGGGCGTTCATTTGCGTCCTCGGCTGTTTCGTTTGCCTTAAGCGACGGGGTGTCTGGGCGCTCATGCTGTTTGACGCTTTGGGGGTCGCCTGCTTGCGAAGGCGTCGGATCGGCGACTTCTTCGGCGCGTTCAGTCTCTACGGTTTCCTGTTCATTGACTGAAACGGGTTTTGCCGAGGGCGCTGGTTGAGCTTCACTGTCTGTGTCCGGCTCAACGGTGATGGTCGGACCTGCCGCATCTGCTGACGCTTCCGGTAATTCAGGGGCGGTTTCGTCGCCGTCGGTATCGGCGAGATTTGCGTCGTCCTCAGCCTGCGCTGGTTCGTCCTGCTCGGTCTCAATTTTTTCCCGCGCAGCTTCTTCTCGTGCTTCGCGCTCAGTTTCGATGAGGAGTTCCGCAATGGGGTCGTCAGGCTCATCATCGCCGAACAATGAAGAGCAGGCGGCGGCGCCAAGGGACACAAGCGCCGCAAGAAACGTCCTATAAGAGATCGATCGAAAGCTGGACCGGGCCATCGTAAAACTCCAAACGTCAACCCTTTGTCCGATAGCGCCTCGCCGTTCGATGTGCAAATCCCGCCGCCTTGCCGCTCGCGCCCATATGGCGTAAACCCGCTGACCTTAAGGCTTCCCGCGCCCGTAGCTCAGCTGGATAGAGCGCTGCCCTCCGAAGGCAGAGGTCAGAGGTTCGAATCCTCTCGGGCGCGCCAGGCTTGGCCTATGCCGCGCGCCTGCAACTGGACAAACCGCAAATAGCTGGCCACTCTCTTGTTGAGAGAAGGGCAAGTGCGGGGAGACACAGGCATCGTGAAGAAGCTCGTTTTTTGTACGGCCTTGGCGTTAATGCTGCTGACCGGCGGTTGCGCGTTCGTTGCGCCCGACAGGATTCACTACACCTGGGACGGCGGATCGGGAACGCCCCTCGAAACATCAGCACAACCTGCAACGCTGTCAGCGCGAAGTTCTGACGTGATTGGCGTTGCCCTTTCCGGCGGCGGGTCGCGTGCATCGGTTTATGGAGCAGCGGCGCTCGAAGTGCTCGCGGAAGAAGGTATATTGGACAAGACGACTTATATATCCAGCGTTTCCGGCGGCGGCTTTCCGGCAGCTTATTATGCGCTCAACAAGCCAACGCCATGCACGCCGCGCCAAGCTAATACGCCATGCGAAAGCGAAAGCTTTGCTGCATTCAAAGAAGCAATGCGGCACAACTATCTGTCGGATATGACGTTTCATCAGCTCGGCAAGCCGGGCCGAATCTCCAGCCCAACGCGCCGATTGTCTTCGCTCCAAGACGCCCTTGATGAAGAGATCATCAACGGCGCTGTCTTTCGCGATCTGCCGCCGTCGCCCATTCTTTTGATCAATGCCGCCCGGTATGACGATGGAAGGCGGTTCGTATTTTCAAACCTGGCGATCCCAGAAGAAGAAAGCGATATCAATCAGTTTTCTCATGAAACGCTTCGCAGCGCATCTTTCTCCCAGCCGGGCTGTATGCGCGCGACGCCCGGTGATTTTTCCGTTGCGCTGGCGATCGCTATTTCGGCGGGTTTTCCGCCCTTGCTCGGGCCTGCGTCGCTTGAGATGCCCGGCTCATGTGAAGGCGGCGCGACACAATACTGGCATCTCGGTGATGGCGGCATACTCGACAATACGGGCGTTGAAACCATAGAAGATTTTGCCTTGCGAGCGAATATCGATGGCCCGGAAGCAAAACACGTCATCATCTTTTCGATGGATGCGGGGCGAAGCACGCCCACGGAAAAAATGAAGCAGACTAGAAATCTAAAACTATGGACGAGCGATCCGGGTCGCGTTGTCGAAATTGTCGGCATGCGCGCTAAAGCTTATCGAGAAGTCGCGCTGGACGCTCTAAGTGATAAATCAAAGTCGCTGATCACCATTGTCAAAATGCGCTACACAGACGCAAGAATCGAAGAGTGGCCCGCGTCTTGCGGAAATCGCGTCGGCGGTGCCGCGGTAATTAGCGAGCATCTCTTGACGATCCCAACCAATCTCAAAATTACCGATTGCGATGCTGACTTAATGGAGATGGCGGCCCGGGACGTTGTCAGCCGTACATTGCGCGAAAGGCGCGCAGAGCTGGAACGCGCGGGATTACGTTGGTAGAAAAGCGCCGCTGAATCGGGAAGGCGCGAACGCGCTATTGCGCCGCGGCCGCTGCGCTCGCAGTCTTATGCAAATATGCGTTTTGGTCGTGTTCCATCCCGCCTTCGGGGAGATATTCCCAATATTTGCCAAGGTCCTGTTTGATCGTATTGACGTAAAAATCCGGTATCGTTTCCGTTTCCCTCTCAAAAAAGGCGCGCAGCGACTTGTCCGTCTCAAGGCGTTCACGCAGCATGGAATGATATTTGATGCGTCCGAAGCCTTCCGAAGAAATCGCCCGGACAATATTCATCCAGCGCGGCGTCCATTGCGGCGTTGCCTTTGCACGGCGGGCGATGGCTTTCAGGCTGAACGAATACTTCGTGATATCAACAAGGCGGTCATAGAATTCTGTCCAGCTGTAATTCACCGGCTTGATGTTCATCGCAAGATTGTTGTTCAGGAAATGATGCGGCGATCTTAAAACGCGTTCCGCGCGTTGAAGCTCAAGATTAAGGGGCGCCGCTTCGCCAAAGGCGGAAAATAGCGAATAAGCAGGGAAGGCGCCGGGGGTTCTATCCATAAACTCTTTCGTGAGTTCAAACGGTTCCTCACCAGCGTCGCTGTCGAGGCCCAGAATGAAATTTGTTTGCATATAAGGAATGTGCCGCATGATCATGTTCACATGATCAGAGATTTGCAGCATTTTTTCGCGCGCTTTCAAATTGCCGGTTCTTGATTTGTTGCCGACGTCATACCAGGACTCGATGCCTGGTAAGATTCCTTCAAAACCTACTTCAGCCAGTCTTTTGCATCTTTCTTCAGATAGCAGCGTCAAGCTGCTTTCCGCAACAAAGCGAAGGCGTCGTTCGGGGTCTGCTTCCTCGATGACGGATATGATTTCATCAAACCGCACGCCGAAATTCGGATCATGCCAGCCAACGACTGGCCGATTGAACTTAGTCAGCAGGAATTTCAGATCATCGCGGATCGTAATGTAATCGAGTGGCTGATATTTGATGACGGAATCAATACAAAAGCTGCATGTATAAGGGCAGCCGAGGCTGGCGATCATCGGCACCATTTTGAAGTTTGTCGCGGTTTTCGCCAGGGTGGATTCGATATATTTCCAGCGTTCCCGAACGCCTGGCAACTGTTCAGGGTGTTTCCGTGCTGAAATCAGCCGGCCATAAGGCTTTTGCGGCGTGCAATTCGCCAAAATATCGCTGACGACCGTCTTGTCCGTTAGACCCGCGACATAGTCGAAATAATGTTGCGAATCTTCCGGATAGCAACGCGCATGGGGACCGCCCAACACGGTAACGACCCCGCGCTTGCGGAAGAAATTACTGACAGCGTATGAAAATTGTGCGCTTTGTGTGAAAGCGGAAATGAACAGAATGTCCATGTCATCCGGAAAATCCCTTTCGAGATCTTCGGCGCCCGTATAGCATATGAAGGTGACATCGTGGCCCATCTCCTCGCACCAAACAGCGAGCGATTGCGGCATGATGCTGGCGAGATTGCCGTGCATGATCCGACCGTAAAGCGTTGGCTTTGGATTTCGCGTAACAATATCGATGATGCCGATTTTCAGCTTTTTCGCGCCCGCCATAATTGAAGCCCCTTGCTGGCTCTTTGCCAACTTTTGAAGCAGACGGACAGAGCCCGAGCGTCAACGTCAGTCAGCGTTAACCTAGGACAATAGCGGAACCGCTGCTTAAGGCATAGCATAAGGTTGAGCGCGCTTGCTCTTTTGTTCGTGAAAAGTAGAAAAATCTATCAATTTAGCGGCTTGACACGGGATCGTTTCGCTTATGCGGCTTTTGGCAAGCGATCTAGAAAAATAAGAATACAGCGCATTTCGTTCACATCAATTGACTGGTTGCTTGCAAAACCCGCTATAACTTGCCGTCGTGCATTACTGTTGCCCCAGTTGATCCATCAGGCCTCCAAGGCCATTGGAAAGATCCGGGCCTTCCGTGATCGGTACATTTTGATAGAGCGTGTAATTTGCGTCATCGCCGCCATCGCCAATCGAGACACTAGTCGCAGTCGTTACGTTACCCATGAATTCCTGTTCAAGCATGAGGCCGTCCTCTGTTAGGCACGCCGAGCCCATTTGCATAGACGTGTAGACGGTGCATAGGAGGTCTGCGATCGTTTTGGTCACAGTCGTTGCGGTAAAACCCATCGCGTCAAGAAAGGCAGCAGACATTTCTTCGGGCGTTTTGTCTTCTAACGCGGCGACAAGACCTGCATACATCGGGTTTTGTGTCTGCGTTCCGGTATTTGTCGCGAGATTGATCGCGTAGATCGTATCGCCAATCGTTATCGTGTGCTGATTTTGCGATTGCGTCATTCCCGCAAAACCAACGGTCGTATTTTGAATTTCATATTGCTCATACGCAAAATCACGATGACATCGTGTTGATCCGCCATTCATCATTTGCCCGGTCATCTCATAGGTGATGCAGACGGCTTCGACAGGGTGAAGTTTCGGCGTGGCGTCGTTGGCGATAACCGGAGACAAGGACGCAGCCAGTAAGGCGGCAAGCGAAGATGAGAATAATGCGTGTTTCATGATGGTCCCCTTAGCCTGTGAGTTTGGCGTTAAACTACGCTCAAACGCATGTTCCGCGCAATGGCGAGAGGGCGGATGATTTGGCGCCTATCGATTATAAAAGGCGCGAAACCAGTCTACAAAAGATTTCAAGCCAACTTCCAGCGGCGTATCTGGGGAAAACCCATAGTCAGCTTCCAGCCTTGAAACATCAGCATACGTTGCATGAACGTCGCCTGGCTGCATCCCTTCAAATGATTTAACCGCAGGCTTGCCAAGCACATTTTCGAGGATATCTATAAACTTTAAGAGTTCAACGGGCGTGTGATTACCGATATTGTAAATCTTATGGGGGCGGTTGGGCGTTTCAAAACTCGGTTTGGTTTCCACCATGCGGACAATCGCTTCCACCACATCGTCAACATAAGTGAAGTCGCGCCGTAGCTTGCCCTCATTGAAGATACGGATCGGCTCGCCGGCAAGAATGCGGTCCGTAAACATCCAATAGGCCATGTCCGGACGTCCCGCCGGGCCGTATACAGTAAAAAACCTGAGGCCGATTTGCTTTAACCCGTATAGATGCGCGTAAGTCGCGCTCATCAACTCGTCGGCGCGTTTCGTGGCGGCGTACAAAGAGACGGGTGCGTCGACCCTCATGTCTTCGTGAAACGGCGTTTCGGTCGTGTCGCCATAAACGGAGCTGGAAGAGGCGTATATCAGCAGCGGCGACTTTGGCGCCTGGCGGCAAAACTCCAACATGTTGAGATGGCCGACAAGGTTCGACTGCGCATAGGCGATCGGGTTGTCAATGGAATAACGGACGCCCGCCTGCGCCGCCAGATGCACGACGACATCTACGTCCTCAAAAGGCGCCAGCGGCGAGACGCCTGTGAAGCTAAGGTCAGCCTTTTCGAAATGAAAGCGCTGATGTGTTTTTAGCTGTTCCAGCCGATGGGTCTTTAGTTCAACCGGATAATAGTCATTGAGATTGTCAACGCCGACAACGTGGTGGCCGGCTTCGAGCAAAGCGCGTGACACGGCGGCGCCGATAAATCCGGCTGCGCCGGTAACCATTATTTTCATCGCGTTCTCGCCGCTCTCCCGACCCAACAAAGAGCGATGGCATGTAGCCGATATTTGCGGTGATGTCACTCGGTCGTTGGCGGCAAAACGGGGCGGGGAGGCCGCCGATGCTGTCGCTCATCCAGTCGAACCGACCAGTGAAAACGCAGCGTTTTGGGATGTTTTATGGATTTTCAATTCTATATGATATCTGAGGCCGCCGGACGAAACGGCATGTCGGGAGCGGCGAGGGAATTGGTTAATGGCGCCAGCGCGTCGAGTTGAATTTGATAATCTCTACGCCCATGGGTTTGTCCGTGTGGCGGCGAGCGCGCCTGTGGTTAAGCCTGCGGACCCTGCGGCCAATGCCGATGAAATGCTCGCCATCGCGCAGGACGCTGATGCGCGCAACGTAGCGCTCGTAGTGTTCGCTGAGCTTGGGCTGAGCGGTTACGCGATCGACGATCTTCTCCTGCAGGATGCATTGCTTGATGGGGTGGAGAGACACCTTGCGCGGATGCTTGAGGAAAGCCGCGGCTTGACGCCCGTGCTGGTCGTTGGCGCGCCGGTTCGTTTGGGGGACGCGCTTTACAATGCAGCTGTGGTTATGCATCGCGGGCGTATTCTCGGGGTAACGCCGAAAACCTATTTACCCAACTACCGAGAGTTTTACGAAAAGCGCCATTTCGCAGCAGGAGACGAGGCCCAGGCGGACGAAATTACCGTCGCCGGCCAGACGGCGCCCTTTGGGTCGAAGCTTCTTTACGCCGCCCGCGATGTCAGCGATTTTGTTTTTCACATAGAGATTTGCGAAGACATCTGGTCTGCAACGCCGCCCTCATCGATTGCCGCGCTCGCGGGCGCAACGGTGTTGTGCAATCTGTCCGCCAGCAACATCACCATCGGCAAGTCCGACGAGCGCAATATCCTTTGCGACGCGCAATCAAGGCGTTGCGTTTCTGCCTATCTTTATTCAACGGCGGGACATGGGGAATCGACAACCGACCTTGCCTGGGACGGACATCTGGCGATTTTCGAATATGGAGAATTGCTGGCGGAAAACGGGCGCTTTGCAACGACGTCGCAGTTGATCAGTGCGGATATTGATGTTGAGCGGTTGAGGCAGGAACGACGGCGGATGCCGACCTTCCGGGATGCCGCGCGACGTAACCAAGACGCCGTAGCTACGTTCCGGCGGGTTGAGTTTGACTTGGGGCTAGCGCTTGACAAGCCGGCGCCCCTTGAGCGCAACGTGCCGCGTTTTCCTTATGTGCCTGACGATCCCGCCGCACTCGATCAGGATTGTTTTGAAGCCTACAACATTCAAGTTCATGGCCTGATGACCCGGCTCAAAGCCGCAAAGATCAACAAGGTTGTCATCGGCATATCAGGCGGGCTCGACTCAACTCATGCGCTGTTAGTGACGGCAAAAGCGTTCGATCTGATGGGTTTGCCGCGCAAAAATATCATCGGGCTGACCATGCCCGGTTTTGCCACCAGCGCCAGTACGAATGCGAACGCAAAAGCGCTTATGGCGGGGCTCGGCGTTGATGCGCGCGAGCTTGATATCAAACCGGCGGCTGAGCAGATGTTAAAAGACATCGGCCATCCCGCGGCGTCGGGTGAAGCGCATTACGATGTGACCTACGAGAATGTGCAGGCTGGCCTGCGTACGGATTATTTGTTCCGCATCGCCAATCATGAAGGCGGGCTTGTCGTTGGCACTGGCGATCTTTCCGAGCTTGCCCTTGGTTGGTGCACTTACGGCGTTGGCGATCACATGTCCCACTACAATGTCAACGCTTCCGTTGCGAAGACATTGATCCAGCATCTCATCCGATGGTGCGTCGCCAGCGGCGATTACGACGACAAGACAAGCGACGTCTTGTTATCGATCTTGAACACCGAAATTTCGCCGGAGCTGGTGCCGGCTGATGCAGCAGGCAATATTCAAAGTACGGAAGATACCGTCGGTCCTTACGCATTGGCGGATTTCGCGCTCTTTTATATTACGCGCTATGGGCTTCGTCCGTCGAAAATCTTGTTTATGGCCGAGCATGCGTGGGGCGATAAAACCCGCGGTGACTGGCCGCCTAATCTTGTCGAGGCTGAAAAACGCGAATTTGCGCCTGCCGAGTTGCGCAAATGGCTGCGCAATTTCCTGTGGCGCTTCTTCGAGATCAGCCAGTTCAAACGGTCCTGCGTTCCCAATGGTCCGAAAATCTCTTCCGGCGGGGCGTTAAGTCCGCGCGGCGACTGGCGCGCGCCAAGCGACGCTACTGCAATCGCTTGGCTTGAGGAGCTGGATGCGGCGTTTCAGGAAATCGGTGAGCGTTAGCGTTCAGGGATCGAGCTTTTTGCTGATCCGTAAAACCTCCGCAAAACTCAAAAGCAGATGGTAGAGCATTGACCCTGGCATATGTTTCGCCGTGGGTCGGGCGTTGCCGTCAAAAGCGTCAATCAATCCTCCAGCGGGAATATCAACGCCGCCTTTCGAGGACAGATACCGGTCAAGCAAGAGCCGGCCTGTATGGGCGATCATCCCGGCTCCGGTATCGTCGCTGCGTTCCAAAAGCGCGACAGCGGCTTTTAGCCGTTCTGTGTTCGGCCAGGTGCGCGATCCCGCATCGATCGGCGCGCCGGTGTTGGTGATGCGGTTCATCACCGCCCCGGTTTTCTCGTTGATGCCGTGTTTTTCGGAAGAACCGATCAATTTGCGGATGGCGTCATCTGCATCGAGATTAAGGACGCTTTCGGCGTTATGGAGTATCCACGCCCATTCCAATTGATGCCCAGGCTCGACGATCGCGCCGTCCTCGCCCGGCGCGGGCGACCAGTCTTCTTGGAAATATTCCGTCAGCGTGCCGGTCTTCGCCTGAAACAGTCGGCGTTCAAACAGCGTTGTGAGTTCCTTTGCGCAATCACGAAACGCCGTTTCGCTTGTGGCGTCATAGGCGGCAAGGCATGCTTCCAGAAGATGCATATGCGGGTTTTGGAGCCGCAAACCGCTCGGCGGTTTTTCATGCCAGAAGCCTTCGCTGTCCTTACAGCGGAGGTTTGCGTCAATCCAGTCGAATGTTTTCAGCGTCCAGTCGCGATAGGCCGTCTCGCCTGTTGCTTTATAGGCGTAGGCAAATGCGAACAGGGCAAAGGCGTTATCATAAAGGTCAGGCGTCGGATCAAGCACGTCGCCGTTTCGCTCCAGCCGGCGCACGAAGCCGCCTGATTGTTTCGCCCAAGCCTTGGTCACAAGGTATTCTGCACCGTGCGGTATGAGGGCTTGGCCCTCCTTCCAATCGAGAATTGAAGCGTGCGCGAATGAATATACCTGTCGGCATGTAACCCGGACGCGCTTGAACGGTATCGCGGCGTCGGCGCCTTTAAAATCGAGCTCCTCGACGAATCCGCCATATTTTTTGTCAACGCCATGGGCTTGCCAAAAGGGCAGCGCGTCTTCGTAAAGCCAGCGTCGCATGTCGCCGAGGAGCGTTGTCATCGTCATATATGCGCCAATAGCCGCGCCGCCGGGATTTATCAATCTCTTACGGTGTCGGCCTTTAACCATACGGGGTGGCAAGAGCCCAACGGATTGTGATTGGCGGCAAGCGGGGCTATTGCGCTATTGGCGCCCAATGGCGGTTCGCCGCGCAACACTACTGGAAGGCTTCCGCTTTGATTGCCGAACCGCTTATAATCATTGCGTTTTGCATATTTTTTTACGGCGCGTTTTCCGCCTGGTTCTCCAAATCGCCAATTTCAGCGCCAATGATTTTCATGGGCGTTGGCCTTGCGGCGGGACAGGCGGGCCTTGGCCTTTTTTATTTGGATGTCGACAATCATGTGCTCGAGGGTTTTGGAGAATTGACCCTTGGACTGATTTTGTTTGCGGACGCGGCGTCCACCAACAGCCGGAACCTTATTCGCGAAAACCGTATTCCAAAGCGCCTCTTGCTTGTCTCGCTGCCATTGACCGTTTTGCTTGGCGCGATTGTCGCCATTTTCGTGTTCCCGAGTTTAAGTTGGCAGGAAGCAGCGCTGATCGCTGCAATCCTTGCGCCCACGGATGCAGCGCTCGGGCAGGCGGTGGTCAGCAGCAAACAAGTGCCGGAGCGCATCCGGCAAGCCATTCTCGTTGAATCTGGGTTGAATGACGGTCTTGCCTTGCCAGCGGTCTTGTTGTTTGCAGCGCTCGCCTTCAGCGTCATGCCCGGCGAAACGCGGGGCCTTGGATATTGGCTAACCTTTACCGGTCAGCAAATCGTCGTTGGCTTAGTAGTTGGCGCAATTGCCGGGGGCGGGCTCGGTAAACTTATTCACTATGCGGATGGCAAGGGCTGGGTCGCCCATGAATTCCGCAATCTTTCGAGCCTAGGCGTTGCCGTGATGACGCTGTTTCTTGCGGAGCTTGCGGGAGGCAATGGCTTTATTGCCGCCTTTGTGGGCGGGCTTGTTTTCGGCAGTTTCTGTAAACGCCGCGCCGGCGCGCTCACAAACTTTGTTGAAGAGGAGGGGCAGCTTTTTGCGTTGATTATCTTTTTCATCTTCGGCGCTGTATTGTTGCCGGCGGCGCTTGAATATTTCACCGTGTTCTGCGTGCTTTATGCGTTACTGAGCCTAACGATCATCCGCATGGCGCCGACGGCGCTATCGCTCCTCGACCTCAAGCTGAAATGGCCGACGATTGGATTTATCGGCTGGTTTGGGCCGCGCGGTCTTGCCTCAATTTTGTTCCTCTTGATTGCGATTGACCATGAGGAGATGGGACGGCTCACCGAGATTGAGGCGGTGGTCTATGTGACCGTGTTCTTGAGCATCGTTCTGCATGGCGCAACAGCCGCACCCTTGTCAAAGCGATATGGCGAATCTCGAGCCGCGCGGGCCGATGCCGATGAAGCGCCGTCAAACGCCTAGACGAAAAGTCAGTCTTTACGCACCCACAGCATGCGTTGCAGCGTATTGTCACGATCAAACAGGAAATGTTTGAGTGCGCCCGCCACATGCAGAACAATCAGCGGCCAGAACAGGTTCGGCGCTGTTTGGTGGACAAACTCAGCGCCCTCATGCAGCCACTTAACTTCTTCACTGAACGGACTTGGGAACAAGACGACGCCGAAGACGGCGATATCTGAAGGCCGCGTCCAGACAAGGATCGGTCCCGTTACAATTTGTGTGCCGATCATCAGTAAGAACAGCCACATGACTGTTCGCGAAAGCCAATGCAAATAGCGCTGCTGTGCTGGCGGCGTAGGTTGCCTTTGTACGATATGGGAGACAATGCGCGCCGCCAGAAAGAGGATGAACACCATCCCCATGGAGATATGAAAGCGAATGGCTGTGATGATTTCTTCCCGCGGCAGCCCGTCCGCCTTCGCGTGCTCGATCGCCTCCCCGAGAAAATAGAGCCAAATGACGCCGACAGCGGCGATCCAGTGGAGGGCGATTGCGATCCAGCCATAGGCGGTGCTTGTGTTTTTGAGCTGCATGGGCGACTTGCGGGGTGAATCTTGACTGTCTTTGCTCTATAACCAAATGAATCGAGATTGCAAATCATTCGCAAGAATGAAACAATGCCCCCAAGGAGTGAGTAATGAAGCTCAATGAGCTGGAAATTGGCGCGACCGCTAAGGTTCAAGCAGTGTCGAGCGATGATCCCGTGCTGGAGGCGAAGCTGCGTGAAGTCGGTTTTGCCGAGGAGGATGAGGTGGAATTGGTCCAGCGGGGGCCGCTGTTCGGCAAGCCCTATTGCGTTCGGCTCAACCGCACGCTCATTGCCTTGCGTCCTGATGAAGCCGCAGCGATTCAGGTGGAAATTCGTCAGTGACAACCCTTCGCTTGGCGCTGGTCGGCGCTCCGAATTGTGGGAAATCTACGCTCTTTAACGGGCTGACCGGCGGCCGCGCCAAAGTCGCCAACTACCCGGGCGCGACTGTCGAAACCCGAAGCGGCAAGTTTCAGACCCCTGCCGGCAAGACGGTCGAACTTGTCGATCTGCCCGGGTTTTACGGCATGACGCCGCGATCCCTTGACGAGCGCGTCGCGATTGAGACCCTTACTGGCTCGCTTGCCGGCGCGACACCGCCAGACATGCTGATCGTCCTGATCGACGCCGCTAACTTGCGTACGCATTTGCATTCGGTGTTGCAATTGCGTGCGCTGCGCAGGCCGATGCTCGTCGCCCTTAATATGATTGATCTCGCCGAGCGCGACGGTCTGGAGATTGACGTTGAAAAGCTGGAAGCGCGGCTTGGCGCGCCGGTTGTAACGTCGCGGGCGACGCGCAAGGGCGGGCGGGAACAGTTGCTTTCCCGGCTTGATCATGAGCTTGAACGATTAGGCGACGTGGCGCCGCCGCCTTTTGAGACCGACGATATCAAGGCGTTGCAACGCGAAGCGCGGGGCATTGCCCGCGAAGTGATCCTCAAAGAGCCGGCGCTCAATCAGATTACTCGTTCCGTCGACAATGTGGTTTTGAACCCAATTGCCGGCCCCATCGTCCTGGCGGCGATTTTGTTCTTCATGTTCCAGGCGGTGTTTTCCTGGGCGACGCCGCTCATGGATTTGATAGACGGCGGTTTTGGTTCGCTCGCAGGCTTGGTCGCAGAGACGATGCCCGAAGGCTGGTTGCGAAGTTTGATATCCGACGGGATTATCGCCGGTGTTGGCAGCGTCGTTATATTCCTACCGCAGATTCTAATTCTGTTTACGTTCATCCTGCTGCTAGAAGCGTCTGGCTATATGGCGCGCGCGGCGTTCATGTTGGATGAATTGATGATGCGCGTGGGCCTTAACGGCCGCGCCTTCATTCCGCTTCTATCGAGTTTTGCCTGCGCGATCCCAGGCATTATGGCGGCGCGGGTGATCGAAAATGAACGAGACCGCCTTACCACCATTTTAATTGCGCCGCTGATGACCTGCTCGGCGCGGCTGCCGGTTTATGCGCTCATCATCGCTGCCTTCATTCCGCCGGACCAGGTTGGCGTTTTTAATCTGCAGGGCCTGGTGCTGTTCGGCCTTTATATTGCGGGCGTCATCAGCGCGGTAACCGTTGCGTTCGTATTAAAGCGCACAGTGACCAAAGGCCGCCCGCAGCCTTTGATCATGGAGCTGCCGACTTACAAATTGCCGAATGCACGCGATTTCTTTTTGGGGTTGTGGACTCGCGTCTCGGCGTTCCTGAAGCGCGCCGGCACCATCATTTTGGCGACGTCCATCGCCCTGTGGTTCCTTGCGAGCTATCCTGCTTCTGCGACTACCTTGCGTGAGAGTTTTGCGGGCCGCATTGGCGCCGTCCTTGAAACGGTGCTCGCACCGATCGGCTTCAATTTGGAAATTTCAATTGCGCTGGTGCCCGGCATGGCGGCGCGCGAAGTGGCGGTCGGCGCGCTTGGAACGGTCTACGCAATCCAGGGCGGTGAAGAAAACACCGAAGGCCTTGCGGCGACATTGCAGACAGCGTGGTCCTTACCGACAGCGCTGGCGTTCCTTGCCTGGTTTGTCTTTGCGCCGCAATGTTTCGCCACCCTCGCAACCATCCGGCGCGAAACCAATTCCTGGAAATGGGTAGGCTTTACAGTCGCGTATCTATTTGGGCTTGCCTATGTCGCGGCCGGTCTTGTTTACTGGAGCGCCAGCGCGGCAGGACTTTAACGCGAGCCTTGATCGAATGAACGCTTTGCACCTCCTCTTGACGAGAAGTCTTTTTTTGTTGGCCGGCGCTATGTTGGCGTTGTGTTGGCCTTCCTTTGCAGCATCTCCTGCAACGGCGCCATCTGGTCTTGCCATATTCGAGCAGCAGGTGGCTGAGATCGCCAAGAGCGAAGACATGGTGGGGCTTGCAGTTGCGGTTGTGCGCGGCGGCGAGGTCGCCATGTTGAGAACCTATGGGCGCCGCGAAATCGGCAGCGAAGGCAAGATTGGCCCGCATACGAAGTTTCGGATTGCGTCTTTGTCAAAAGCATTTGCGACCGGTGCGATTGTGCAGCTTATAGACGAAGGGAAACTTTCGCTAACCGATCAGGCGGCGCTTTTTGCGCCGGATTTCAAACTCAAAGATACAAGTCAATTGCAGGCGGCGACATTAGAGAATGTCATGAGCCACCGTCTCGGGCTTCCGCCTTACGCATATGACAATCTGTTGGAGGCGGGCGTTCCGCCGCGTACGATTTTGCGCCGGCTCGGCGACGTCGATATGATTTGCCCTGTTGGCAGGTGTTATGCCTATCAGAATGTTGCGTTCAACATTTTGGCTGATGCTGTAGAGAGTGCGGACGGTAAGGCTTTTGATGAAGCGGTTGCTGCGCGGCTTTTTGCACCGCTCGGCCTTGAGGGCGCTTCGTTCAACAGAGACGGCCTTCAACGAGAAGATGATTGGGCGCGGTCCCACCGGCGAAACCGCGGGCGGTCCTGGCGCGTCGTTGATGTGAGAACACCATACTATGGCGTGCCCGCGGCGGGCGGCGTCAATGCGAGCATCACCGACATGGCCTACTGGCTTCGCGCGCAAATGGGCTATGCGCCGGACGTTTTGCCCGCCGATTTGTTACGGATGATGCATGATCCAAAAGTCAAAACGCCCGTAGAGGTTCGCCGCGTGAGGAGTGTCATGAGCCTTGACGACGCTCATTACGGTTTTGGCTGGCGCATCTATGACTATCGCGGCGAAAAAATCGTCAACCATTCAGGTTCAGTCGGCGGATACAGCGCGCAAATCGCGTTTTTGCCAGACCGAGATGTGGGCATTGTGCTTTTGACGAATTCCCGGTCGAAGCCGTTTTGGAGCATTCTTCCGGCGTTTCTGGACGCCGAGCTTAGTCTCGATAACGCTGCGGCTTCTTCAGAAACGGCTCCGGCAAAAGCGCTGAAGTAAGAATTGCACTACGCTCAAAACAAAAACGCCAGCCGTAAGGCTGGCGTTTCGAACGCTACAATTGGTTTTTGGGAAACCCGTTATTCGACTTTCAGGTTTGCCGCAGCGGTTTTACCGCGCTCTTCCTGAAGTTCGAATGAGATGCGTTGTCCATCTTCAAGCCCTTGCAGGCCAGCCGCTTGCACGGCTGTGATGTGAACAAACACATCTTTACCGCCGCCATCCGGCTCAATAAAGCCGAAGCCTTTGGTCGGGTTAAACCACTTAACAGTTCCTGACGCCATCGTTGAGAAGTCCTTTCATGGCAGTTTCGTACGAGATGCGAGTCTAATGCATCCGCTTCATAGGCAACCATGTCTTGGTTCTCGTTTAAGGTCGGCCGAAGGCTTGTTCTCTTTAAGATCGGCCAAAACAAAGTCGCGCGTGGGAAATACAGCGCGGGCGGGCGGTTCAGTCAAGCAATTTCATCGCGAAATTTTTATTGAATTATTGTAAAATGAGCAGCGCTTAACTGGGTTTTATCAACGTCTTTCAGGAGGATAGTTTGCACGCCGTCATCGAGTGAAACGAGTGCGCCGTCGGATATTGCACTGACAAAAGCCATGATGTCATTGGATGAACCTATCGTTGTCGTTGCAATGCTGATCCTGTCTTCTGCCGGCGTAAAATCAGTGATGATATCGCGTCCAGCGTCCGCAGTAGAGAAATAGAAACGGTCGCCGCCGGGCCCGCCGGCAAGCGTGTCATTCCCTGCGCCGCCAGATATTGCATCCTGACCTTCGCCGCCTGAGATCACGTCGTCACCGTCACCGCCGCTGATCTCGTCGTCGCCGTCCAAACCGACAAGCGCGTCGCTGCCGCCGCCGCCGCGCAAGTTGTCGCCGCCATCGCCGCCATATAGAAAATCGCTTCCCCCGCTGCCTTTGCCGTTTTTGCGCATGCGGTCTCGGGTAATCAGCCGGCCGTCCGGCATCGACAGAGAGAACAGGAAATTATTGGCTTTGGTGACGGCGTCCGCGTGAGAAGGATCCCACATCAGGGAGTGGCGTGCGCGACGATCTAGTTTCGCGAGGGCTTCGAATGCAACCGGATCGCCGGTGGCCGACGCAATAACAGTAAGCGCAGAAAGCGCCGAGCCCACATAACCCGTCGCTGAATCTGCATAGCCTTCAAGCTCTTCAAGGCTGAAATCGTTGCGTCGTTCGTTCATACGCGCCGCCAACGCCGCCCAACTGGCGACGGGCCCGGCGCCTGTTCCGCGGGCTAGAAACGAATAGGCGGCGGCGTGTTTTAACGGCAACGCATCGTTAAGGATGCGTCCGGCGTGAAAGTTCTGCGACCACTTGAGAAGCTTGGCGGCGTTGTCGTCGCCGCGACGGGCCGATAGCCAAAGCGCCATCGCTACATAATCATTCTGCCATGGGCTGATCCGCTCCGGCTCGGGGCCGATATCCTCTTCGATATAGCCTTCCAGCTCGCCCGCAGCGCGCATCACCCGGCGATCGACATATTTCTCCTTCATCAGTTTAAGATTCACGCTATGAGCGCGCACAAGATAGTCCTTAGACGGATGGCCATTCGGCAGCGCCCAGGCGGCGTCGGAAAGATCGCGCAAAGACCAGGCGGTGGCGCGCACTTGTTCCACATCGATGGCTTTAAGACCGCCTTCGCGAAGGTCCGGCCAGCGGCCGAACAATGCGTAAGCGCCCTGCATGGCGAGTTCGTCGGCAAAGTAACGGTCGGCGGTTACTATCCAGGGGACTGCGTTAAGCGCTGGCTTGTGCGAGTGATCAGGCTCCCAGTCGCCGTCATGGGAGGCGAAGAGATCGGGATGCGCTGCGTCTTCGATATGTTCGGGCTTGAGACCGCGCTCGTCAGCCCAAAACTGCGGATGGTCTTCAACGGAAATCGGCGCGCCTGTCGCTTCGTCGATAAAGTGCCAGGGAACGGCGCCGCCGGCTTCAGCGTTCGCCAGCATCACGCGTTTCGTGCGCTCTGTTTGTGCGACGAGATAGTGAGACGTCCATTGCGGAAAAAGCCCGAGATCCTCGCGCCCGCCGGTGGTTGGGAAATATTTGGTGATAAGGCCGGGCCCGAGCGGCCCCTGTTGGCGAATCTTATATTCATCTGCGGCGCTGACAGCAGCCGATACGCCAAGCGACGGGTCAAGGGGCGCAATGGCGCGCGCGTCAATCATTGTCTGCAGATCGTGGACAACATGCAATTTTGGCTGCGCGCCAGTCCAAAACACTTCTCGCCAATTGGCGGCGCGATGATGAAATACTTCGCCTGCCGAAAAAGCCGGCGCGTCCTTGCCGGCGATCGTGACATCATAGAGCAGCTCGCGGCGGCCGGGAGAAAAGGTCTTTTCATTGGCGAAGACAACGCTGGTGCGGATGTCGCCGTCGCGATAGACGCGGATATCTAAACGCAAATCAAGGTGGGGCGCGGCGCTGAATTCGATGCGCGTTTCCTTGGCGAGCGGGCCGTCGAGCCATAATACGTTCGGTTCTTCAAAAGCAGCAATGGCCTTGTTGCGTGCATTGGCGGCGAAGTCTTGCGTTGTCTGATCGCCAAAAGTGAAAGTAAGCGCGAGGGGGAAATCGTACTGCGCCCGCAAGAGCGTAGCAGCATCGAAATTTTCTAGAGCGTTTGCGGCCTCTTTCACGAGGGCGGCCTCAATCTCGGCGCCTGATTTTAGCATCGGCGTTTCAATAGTGACCGCTGCATGACGCACCGATCCGTCATTGTGGGTTGCGAGCACATCGATCTGCGCCGGCAAGAGGCGCTCGCCGAAGCGGGCGGCGACGGGTTCGCTGGGCGCGAGCGCGCCTTCGACGAAAACCTGTCCGAAGGTAAAATAGTCTTTGTCTGAATCGTCTTTCCAGTTGTTGCGCAATTTAAAGCGCGCAAGGGCGGGGCCGGCGTCATCAAATTTCGGCGCGCGCAACAAGCCGGTGCGCTTGGTGTTTTTCGGGGCTGCTTGCTCAATCGTAAGCGGGGGGCGTTCGGGCGCAACATCAGCATCAATGCGCAATTGCTGGCGCAATTCGCCGCTTGGCGATTGCTTAATGCGCAATGAGCCGCGGCCCTCATTGATCACTTCATTGCCCGTGATGACCGGCTCAAGGTCCGTATCATTGCGCAATAGCTTGCCCCGCCGGTGCCGATTGGTGAATTTGTTGTTTTCAATGCGCAACCCGATGGCCTCGCCGCCGCGGGTAAGGTCGTAATTGATGATAGTGGAATTGTCCGCATCCGCCGCTTGCGTGACATCGTTATCGCGAAAAACAACGTCGCCGCCTTTTGAGGCGTCAAGCGCATAACTGGTGCGGCCGTCAGCATCGTCAAAGATGGTGTTCGTAATGGTGGTTTTTCCGGCAAGGGACTTGACGTGATGGCCGATCCTTGAGCCGATGAACCGGCTGTTATCAATAGTGAGCGCTTTCGCATAGACAACATAGATGCCGTGGGATTGGCCGTCCCCATGACCGTTGTCTAAAAATGTGCTGCCAGTGATGGTAATGACGCCATCTTCGGCGCCGGTCGACAGGACGCCGTTGTCATTGTCGCGAAAGACACAATTGACGATTTCAAGATTGAGCCCGTCATGGCGAATGCCGGCGCCGTTTTGATCCGGCGAGCGCGAGTCTTCAAAAATAATATTCTCGACACGGAGGGAAATTCCCGGCATGGGGTTTAAGTGACCCTTGGCGACTGGCTCGCTGGAATAAAGGATGACCTCGCCATCGCCTTTCAGGGAAAGGTCCTTGCGAATTCTTATGTCGGCGACATCGTAGCGCCCGGCGGGGATCAAAATTTCTGCGCCGGCTTCCGCATTGGCGATACTGTCGGTTAATAAAAACGGTTCGACTGGTTCGGCGGCTGCTGCGTCCTGCGGCGGCGCGGATTGCTTTGGCGGCGGCGCCTCGACGACAGGCTGGCTTTCCACTGGCGGTTCAACAGCGGGCTCTGTTGCCTGCTCACCGCTGCAGGCAACAAGGGTGAGTGCGGAAAGGATCGTCAAAATGATTCGTTTCATGAAAGCGAACTTACCGCCTCGGCTGGGCGCTTGCCAGTCTGACGCAAGGGCCTTGTCACGCGGCGGTTTGCTTTGCTCCCTCGCGAAGCGCATCAGCGAGGCGGGCCGGCGGCAAGGCGCCAGAAAAGCCCGCGCGTTCATTGATGATGTAAGTCGGCACGCCGGTCACGCCGGTCATGCGGAAGGCTTCTGCTTCTGATTTGACATCGGATACGTTGGTTTCTGACGCCAGTACATTGCGGATATTGTCCGCATCAAGACCGGCCTCAGCGCCGATTTTGACCAGTGTTTCCGTGTCGCCGATGTCGGCTTCGCCGTCCCAGAAACCGCGATAGATGCCGAGCCCCACGCGCTCCTGCGCGCCGTCATAATGGGAAAGCCGAATGAGCTGCTGCGCCTTTAAGGTATTGGGCAAGTGTTTCGGTTTTTCTGGATCGAACTGGAAGCCTGCTCCCGCCGCGGCGGCTTTGAGCTGAAGGGTCATTTCCGCGCGTTGGGCTTTGTCTGGAAATTTCTTGTCGTAATAGGCCTGGCGATCAACGCCATCAATGGGCGTGTCCGGATTAAGCTGATAGGCGCGCAAACGCGGCAAAACAGCAAATTCATCTTTGAGCTGATCGCGGGCGTTGAGGAAACTGTGCAAGCCAACATAACACCATGGACAGACCGGATCAGCGACAATGTCCACCAGAAGCCTTGGGCGGTCTTTTTGAGGTGCGTCGTTCATTTTGCAAAGCCTTTGAGGCGGTCGGCGGTGTCAGTGATTTGCGGGTAGTCCCGCGCAACCTCTTCGGCAAGCGCGTCTTCCAAAGGCCGTAACTCTTCATGCAAGCGATAAAGGTCTTTGGCCGCAGCAACGGCGCCGCGGCTGCCTTCTGCGATCATGGCGGCTCGCTTTGTCGTTTCGCGATCAAGCGTTTCCTTATCGGGGAAGGCGGCGTTGGCAAGGCCCCATGTTGCAGCGTCGCCGCCGGAAAAGCCCGCCGCAGTGAAGGTAAGCTCACGCGCCCGGCGCACGCCAACCGCTCGGGCGAGATTCTGGCTCATGCCCCAGCTTGGGCGCAAACCCCATTTGACGTGAGTGTCGCCGAATTTCGTATCCGCCGTCGTCAGGATGAAAGCGCAATGCAGCGCCATTTCCAGCGCGCCGGTAAAGCAGGCCCCGTGCACCTTAGCGATCACCGGCAGAGGCGAATGCCGGAGCGCTGTTGCTGCGCTGAACGCCGTATCGCCGAAAATCCCCTCAACCTTGCCAGCCTCAAAGCTCGCCCTCTGGAGGAGCTTTAAGTCAACGCCTGCCGAAAAAGCGCGGCCGGCGCCTTCCAGAACAATCGCGCCACAGTCTTTGTCGTCGCCGGCGGCTTTTAGCGCCGCGATCAGCTCGGTTAGCAGTTCCGGCGTGAAGGCGTTAAGCGCCTCTGGGCGGTTGAGAGTGACAGTGGCGACGCCGTTTTGGCGGTTTGTAAGAACAAGTGGTTCGGTCATCGGAGCCTTCTTAATATTTCTACCCATGATAAGCTGTCGCGCTGAAAAGTCGAATGACAGAACCGTTGGGTGGTTCCTGAACGTTACTACGCCTAAGGTTTGCGGTCACAAGTTTCAGGAGATCAGGATGAAGCAGTTTTTCTTCACCATGTTCGCGGCGATGATAGTCACGAAAGCCGTGGCGCAAGAAGGCTTTACCACGGGGCCGGTGTTTGACGATTTCGGACCGGCTGCGACGGTGGAGCCTGATTTCGAAATCCCCGCCGACGCCACATTCCAACTCGCCTTTGATGTAAGCAAAAAGGCCGAAGACGGGGGTTTGAACAAAACGCTGGTTTCAGCAGCGCGCTTCATCAACATGCATGCCCGGGCCGGCGTTTCACCGGAGAATATCAAGCTTGCGGTAGTGGTGCATGGCGGCGCCGTCAAGGATGTTGCGAATGCAAGTACCGACGAGGAAAACGCCAATGCTGCGCTGGTCGCTGCGCTAGCAAAGAAAGGTGTACGGATTATTGTCTGCGGTCAAAGCGCTGCTTACTACAAAGTCGCGAACGCCGATCTCTTGCCGAATGTTGAGATGGCCCTGTCAGCGATGACCGCGCATGCACTGTTGCAACAAGAAGGTTATGCGCTCAATCCGTTTTGAGCGCTCTCCTTAAAACCCAACCACCCAGGCTTCGTTGGCGGGGGTTTTGCCTTCCAGCACATCGCGCCATGCGCTTTCAACGGCTGCTGGTCCAGCGGCTTGCTTAATGGTTAGCCAATTGCGGCTTTTGACCGCCATGTCATGCCAGAAGGCTTTGGCGCGGTTTTCGAACTCGCCGGGGCCCCAGTCCTTTGTGCGTTTTTGAATGTGGCCCGGTGCAAAAAACATCTGGCTTCGTTCGGCGATAAAATCAGGTCCCATGGCGTTGGCGTCGTAATGGGTAACGCCGACATTAGACGTGTACTTCATATTATCGCCGAGGCGGTTGTGGAGCGCGCCTAGAACGCCGCCGTCGCCGGACATGTCGACAATCACCGCCGGTGTCGCGGCGTCGACTTTTTCAATCTCGTCGTAAGTCAGTACGTCGTCGTAAAGCGACAGTGCTTCGACCGCTGCTTTGTTGCGCGATGATGTGAGGCCTACAAGGTGCGGAGGCGCATCATCGCCTTTGACAGCGTAGGCTGTGCCGATCGCGGTTTTCGAAGACGCGCTCGGGATGATCACTTGGCTTGCGCCGAACCAGTCATTGTCCTTGAGAAAATCGTAGAGGCAATAAGACGTCGCATAGAGCGGAAACAGCACCATGCGTTCGTCATCCATAGCGGCGTCATAATCCGCTTCGGCGTTCAGACGTTGATACGCGTTGTATACTGGCGGCAATTCGGCCCGGTGTTCGGCGCCGTCAAAAAACCGCGCATCACTCACCTTGGTCGGCTTCATGATCAAGTGGCTTGCCATGGGCCAATAGCCATAAAGCCGTTCGCCCGCCGCAAGCCCCGTATCGTTCGCGTCGATAACTTCGGCGACGCCCCACACCGGGATGACGCCAAACGCGTCGTCGTTGGTCGGGAAGAACTTCCAATACCCAATGCGCTCGCCGACAACGCCATAGGTGACATTGTTGGCGGTGATCGCAAAGCGATTGACTTTAACGCTGATCTCGCCGGGCTTGAGCGATGGCAAAGGATTTTCTGTCAGCTGTGTTTCGCTGAGCTTGTCTTTTTTTGTCTCAAACTGGGTGATGTTGGTCATTGAACGTGCCTTTGATTGGCGTCGATGAACTATAAATCACCGCGCCTTGTTAGATCGAGCCGTGACAATGCTTGAACTTCTTGCCAGAGCCGCAAGGGCAGGGCGCGTTGCGCGGCACGCGGCCCCAAGTTTCAGGGTTTTGCGGATCGACATGCTGCGCGCGCGCGCGCGCTGTCAGCGTCGCAATGCCGGCGGAGGGCCGCGCACGCCGACTGCCGGGTCCGGCGTCGGCCATCGCCATTTCGTTTTCGCCAGTTGTGGGATCCATGTGCGTTTCCGTCATCGGAATCTCGCGCCGTTCCGGAATGGCCTCTTCCGGCGCGCGCACCTGCATGGTCATCAACATGCGCGTTACGTCCCGGCGCAGCCCGTCCAACAAACTCTCAAACAACGCAAATGCTTCAGTCTTGAATTCATTGACCGGATCGCGTTGCCCATGGCCGCGCAGCCAGATCACTGAGCGCAGATGATCAAGCATCTGCAAGTGTTCGCGCCAGTTTGTATCGAGCACATTAAGCAGGATCGCCTTTTCAAGCCGGCGCATCACATCAGGACCGATTTCTGCAGCGCGGCTTGCTGCTACCTTATTGGTTTCCTCGCGCAGACGCTCGGCGATTTCCGTGTCCGCGACGCCTTCTTCTGTCGCCCAGTCGGCGACAGGAAATTCGCGGTCGAAGATGGTCTTTAAATCTTCGTTGAGGCCATCAACATCCCAGCGTTCCGCATAGGACTTTTCAGGAATGTGTGTCGCGACTAAATCGTCGACCAATTGCTCGCGCATGTCACCGATGATGTCGTCGACCGTATCGGAGGACATGAACTCAATGCGTTGCTCGAAGATCGCCTTTCGCTGATCGTTGATGACGTCGTCAAATTTCAGAACGTTTTTGCGCATGTCAAAATTGCGCTGTTCGACTTTCTTCTGGGCGGTTTCGACGGCTTTGGTGAACCAGGGGTGCTCGATTGATTCATCAGGTTGGATGCCGAAGCGCTTCAGCATTTTCTCCATACCGGAGCCAAAGATGCGCATAAGATCATCTTCCAGTGACAGGAAGAATTTAGTATCGCCGGGATCGCCCTGACGGCCCGAACGACCGCGCAGCTGATTATCGATCCTGCGGCTTTCGTGGCGTTCCGTCGCCAACACAAAAAGTCCGCCCGCATCCAGCGCCTTTTGTTTGAGGTCAGCGACTTTTTCTTCAATCTCGGCGCGCTTCTTGGCGATGGCTTCTTCGTCGTCGCCTTCTTCGAGATGATCGAGCAGTTGCTTATCGACCGAGCCGCCAAGCTGAATGTCGGTGCCGCGGCCAGCCATATTGGTGGCGATGGTCACCGCGCCCGGCGCGCCGGCCTGCGCAACGATCTCCGCTTCCTGCTCGTGATAGCGCGCGTTCAAGACATTATGCGGGACCGGCGTTTTTGATTTCGCTAGCTCTTCGAGCCGGTCGGCGTGTTCGATCATCTCGGCTTTGATATCGGCTTCTTTGTCTTTGAGCTCCTCCGCCCGCTCCCGAAGCGTTGATGCAGTCGCCTTGAAGAACTTTTTATCGCTTAATAGTTCAGACAAAACTTCTGATTTTTCGATCGATACCGTGCCAACCAGAACTGGTTGTCCGCGCTTGTAGCAATCAGCGATCTGAATGGCGATCGCTTTGTATTTTTCATCCGCCGTCATGTAGAGCTCATCGTCCATATCGTCGCGGGCGATTGGCATATTGGTGGGTATTTCAAAAACGTCGAGCTTGTAGATGTCGGCGAATTCAGCCTCTTCGGTGAGGGCCGTGCCGGTCATGCCGGCAAGTTTTTCGTAAAGCCTAAAATAGTTCTGAAATGTGATCGACGCGAGCGTTTGGTTTTCGGGCTGGATCGAAACCTTTTCCTTCGCCTCACAAGCTTGGTGCAAGCCTTCCGACCAGCGCCGCCCCTCCATCATGCGGCCGGTAAATTCGTCGATGATCACCACTTTATCGTTGCGGACGATGTAGTCTTTATCTTTCTGGAAGATTTTGTGGGCCTTCAGCGCCTGGTTGACGTGGTGAACGACAGAAATGTTGACGGAGTCATAAAGGCTGTCGCCTTCAAGAAGGCCCGCCTCTTTCAAAAGACCTTCAACCTTCTCGTTACCCTCTTCAGTGAGCGTTACAGACCGTTGCTTTTCTTCAATCTCGTAATCTTCTTCCGTTAATTGCGGAATGAAGCCGTCGATGGTCATGTAAAGTTCTGACTTGTCGTCTGTCGGCCCTGAGATGATGAGCGGCGTTCTTGCTTCGTCGATGAGAATAGAATCAACCTCATCGACGATCGCATAGTGATGTCCGCGCTGCACCATCTGGTCGAGCGACGATTTCATATTGTCGCGCAAATAGTCGAAGCCGAATTCGTTGTTGGTGCCATAGGTAATGTCGGCGGCATAGGCGGCGCGGCGCTCATTGTCATCCAGTCCGTGTACGACGCATCCGGTTGTCAGGCCAAGGCGCTCATAAACGCGCCCCATCCATTCCGCATCGCGGCTGGCGAGATAATCGTTGACCGTGACCACATGAACGCCGCGGTCAGTCAATGCGTTAAGGTATACAGGCAACGTTGCAACAAGTGTTTTGCCTTCGCCGGTTTTCATTTCCGCGATCGCGCCGTCGTGCAAAACCATGCCGCCCATCAGCTGGACGTCATAGTGGCGTTGGCCAAGAGCGCGTTTGGCGGCTTCGCGTACGGTGGCGAAGGCTTCCTCGAGCAATTGGTCGAGACTTTCTCCATCCTGATGACGCTGTTTTAACCTGCCTGTTTGTTCTATGAGACCATCATCGGTGAGTTTCGCGATCTCGTCTTCAAGCGCATTGATCGCCTCGATGCGGCGCCAAAAAGGCTTAAGACGGCGGTCATTGGAAGACCCGAAGATTTTTTTCGCAAATCCGAGTAACGCCATGTGTCCTTGCGCCTTCTGGAGTGATGAAGCCAATTCATTGAGCCGCCGGGAACCGGCGGCCCGCCTCGCGCTTCATCTCATGAAACGGAAAAAGTCGCCCTTTGAAGGGGCCGCGGCAGAGATAATAAGCGGGTCCTATACTGTCAACGAAACGGGGCTTTTCCTGCTTTTGCCTCATTTGCGGGGCAGGGCGCGTGAATTCGCGAAATTTCGGGCTTTTACCCTTGCGACGATGCAGTCGGGCTCGATTTGGCGTAAGAACACGTCAAATATCGCCTGGCGCTGTCGGCGCTGGGCTGAATTGCGAACATGATTTCGCTTCCGCAACTTAGGATAGGGGCGAAAAAACAGACCTATCATGAAAACCCCTGACGGCAAGGAATTTCAGGATGCAAAGCGCGCGCGGCCGCTGATCAAGGCGGCGCGCGTCGTTGCGGCGATCGCCATGATCATCCTACGGGCGTTAGGCAAATTCATCATCACCGTCTGGCGGCTGGCGGCGGCGCTTGATTCGGCCTTGTGGCGGGCCTCTAAACTGGCGGCCCGGAAAGCCGGGACCGCGGCCCTGATAGCAACGGGATGGGCGCTCGCCGCTTGCCGGGGTCTGTTGCGCTGGCTGCCTACCCGTTCAGGCCGCGCCTATAGCGCGTTTTCCGGCATTGTCCTGATCATCGCCGGTCTTTGGATTATAGATTATGTCCGCGCGGGGCCTTCGGTGGAAATGAGCGGTCAATCAGTGCTGCGTCCGCCGATCGACGAGGAAGATCCGATTCTCGCCCGCATTGAGGGTCGCTATGTACATCTTTCAGAAATTGAGGCGGCGGCACGCGCCGGCGGGTTTTTGCGTGAAGATGAAACGCTGACGCCGGAATCTGCATTTAGCCGCGAATTGGTGGAGGCCTATGTGGAGCAGCGCCTGCTTGCCCGCGCAGCACTGAATTCGGGCCTGCAGCGCACACCGCAGGTGTTTCGGCGGGTCAATGCAGCACGTGACCACGTTCTTGCCGGTGCTTTTATTGAAGATAGAATGAACGCGTCGGTAACACCGGAAAAGGTGCGCCAGCTTTATGACTCGACAGCCGGCGTCACCCGCCTCGGCGATGAAGTGCGGGCAAGGCATATTGTAGTTGCAACCGGTGCTGAGGCCGATGAAATCGTCAAGCTGCTCGAAGGCGGCGCTGATTTCGGCGAACTTGCCCGTTCCCGATCCATAGACAGGGCGACAGCGCCGCTTGGCGGCGAGGTCGGCTGGTTCACCAAAGCGATGATGGCGCCGGCATTTGCAAATGCGGCCTTTTCTACGGCGCCTGGCAATGTCGCTGCACCTTTTCAGACCGAGTTTGGCTGGCACGTGCTGGAGATCCTTGGTCGCCGGGCCACGAGCGACGTTCCTTTCGAAGCGGTCAAAGACAATATTGCGGAGTATCTGCGTCTTCGAACGATCGACACAACAATCGCTGAATTGGCAGAGGAAAACCAAGTGGTCTATTTTCGGCCGGAAGAAGAAGCGTCGGGGGCGAGCGCTTCGAATCCGCCGCCGGACCTCACCCGGACGGACGCGACAGATCGAAGGAGTGACGAAGGAACTTTGCGCTGATCCCTCAAGCCAACAATGAATGATTTCTTAACGCAGTCCTTAAAATTGCTCATGCTTTATCAAAACGATGGCAATGTTTCTGTCGTATCAATTAAGGCGAAAAGATGGCGAAGCTGATGCTTGTGGCGGCAGGCGCCCTGATTGATGCGGATGGCCGCGTTCTTGTGGCCCAACGCCCTGAAGGCAAGCCAATGGCTGGTCTTTGGGAGTTTCCCGGCGGGAAGCTGGCGGCAGGGGAAACGCCGGAGCAGGCGTTGATACGGGAATTTGCAGAAGAGCTCGATATCAACACTGAAGCTTCCTGTCTTTCGCCGATTGGATTTGCGTCGCATGATTTAGGGGAATTTCACCTTTTAATGCCCTTATTTGCGTGTCGGAAATGGTCGGGAACGCCAAAGCCGCTTGCGGCGGCGGCGCTCAAATGGGTGCGGCGCGAAGCGCTGTTGGAGTTGGACTTGTTGCCGGCCGATCGTCCGTTGGCGGCGCAGGTTAGGGATTTGTTGTAATGGCGATTGAAAACGCGAAACTGTCCTACGCTAGAAAGCGTTTTTCGCTCGCTGTCCGCGATTTTCTTCGCAACGAAAATGGCGCAACGGCAATCGAATATAGTCTGATTGCCGGTTTGATTTTTCTCGCCATTGTCGCTTCCGTCAAAGCTTATACTGACACGACATCCGATATGTATAACGAGATTTCGAGCACCATCAACGACGCATAAAGCGTCGATGGGCTGGACTACTCTCCCGCCTTACTTTTCCTTTATGGCCTTTTCGAGCGAAGCTGCGCCAGCGCCGGGCTGCAGGGGTTTTTGTTGGCTTTCATGGGGTGCCCAGCCGGTAAGGTAGACGACATCAAAACTTTCTCTGCCCCCGTCCCTGGCGAACAGTTCAAGCGCGCGAAAGAGAACGCGCCGGGAGAGCCGCGGTGGTTGTGACACAAGCGCCTGGGTTTCGCCCATGCGTCGCAGGTCCTGAAGCAAGCGGCCAGGTTCTTTATAGTCGACGCTGACATTATCGACATCAACGACAGGCAGCGCAAACCCGGCGCGCCCAAGCGCAGCGCCGAAGTCCTGAACGCTGGCAAAAGGCGCGATCCGTAAACTGACGCCGCCTGAAATTTCTGTTTCGGCGGCGTAGAGGGCGCGCTTGAGGCTGGCTAGTGTTGACTCGCCAAATAGAGCGGCGATGAAAAGGCCGTCGGGTTTAAGGGAAAGCCGCGCTTGTGTTAGCGCGCCGACAAGATCATTTATATTATGTAATGTCAGTAAGCTGATAATGAGCTCGAACTGTTCGGGCCCAAAGGGCGACGCTTCTTCGTCAAAAACCGCCGCCGCTTCGGTCGAGGGCAGGCGTTTTGCTGCGCTGTCGCCGGCGATGACGAAGCCGCCGCCGCAGGCTGGCGTCAAGCGGTTTATAAGGTCACCAGCGCCGTAGATCAGCGCAGTATCAAATGTCCGATTGACGCTTTCGAGCCGATCGACAATGTCATCCATAGCGCGCTCATGGAGAAAGGCGGCGTCGGCGAAGCATTTGGCGGCGCGAGCCCGGCGCTGGCGCACCAGCGCTGGATTGAAGATCTTTGGTGGTTGTTTGCCGGTCATGGGCTTAGAGTATAAAGCGGGGTGTTGGCAATTGTCGAAGCCTTGCCGTGTTCCTGAGTAGATGACGCCAGGCATTTGCCGCGCTAGTCTGAAGTGCGATGGCGCTAGAAACAGTCAGGTCATTGTTCAACGGGCTCGGCGGCGTTGGTCGGCGCTGCCTTAATCTTGTAACGCCGCCGCGCTGCCCGGTAACGCAGGAGGTCGTCGTCGCGCCTGGCGACCTCGACCCCGCCGGCTGGGCGACGCTGAGTT
>JANQOV010000108.1 GCA_028285645.1 Hyphococcus sp. | reverse complement strand
AGCAGCGTTAGGCCAATTACTGGCCCGCTGTTTTGCGTGTCCCGGGCGGCGGCGGCGGCTCCGGTGGGCCTGCAAAGCACTGCGCCTTGGCCATCCAGTCCGCAGCATTCGGGCCGGTCACCGCAAGGCTAGTGTCGGCGATATTGCGGGTTTGCGTCACCACCTGACAGAACTCCTCCGCCAGGCCTTCAATCAGCTCTTTGTCGCTTTCATCCCCATAGCGCCAAACCTCGCCGGACGGCGCTGTCAGTTCGAGATGCGGCATCGGCGCCGGCGGGGTTTCTCCGCGCACCTTAAAGGTCCAGCCATAGGTGTTAACGCCAAGAACAACGATATTGCGGATGCGGTCTTCATTGACGCGTTCGACGCCGAGCGCATCGTAGACCTCTTGGCCGTGGGCCCATGTTTCCATCAGCCGCGCTGTAATCGACGAGCGCACGCTCATGCTCGGCCCCGCCCATTGAACCCGCATGGACGGATCAGCCGCGCCAAAACGCGGCGCCATTTCGCGGAAAAAATCACGCCAGGTTTCAACCAGCGCTCCGTCCTTCACTGACCCAAGCCATTCGCGCTCGAACGCTTTCATTTTGCCTTGCGCGGCAGGGCCGACAACTTGCTTGAAAAATTCCTGAAACTTGTCGGCGTCGATCAAGGACAAGTCCGCTGCGTAATTCCAGATGTGCAAATGTCCGATGACATCATTGATGGTCCAGTCCTTGAAGGCGGTTTTCTGATCCAGCGCTTCATCGGACAAGGGTTCAACGAGTGCATATAACGCCTCGCATTCGTCAAGAAAATCTTGCGCCTGTTGCATCATGACAAAGGCAGTGAACGCATGATGTGCAAAAAAGCAAGCCTTTGTGACACATCATCAACCCTTGGCGCGCCGCTCCTTATCGAGCAAAAACGGCTTTAATCGAGCGGATTGTTCCTCAGAAGGACTGTACAGGTAATCAGTCATGGCGAGCTCATTTAGGCCGCCATAAATCACCTTTTGCTATACTGTCCAAGGACCGGGGTTGGCCCATAGCGGACGCTTGAGTGCCCGATCATGCGTAATGTTCTCACCACCAACGAAATGTACCTTCATCGATTGAGTATTGTGACCACGCTTTACACAAAAGGTTGTCCACGATAGGCTAAAGGCATTTGTAAACGGGGGCTTTTATGCGAATTGTACCGTTAATCATCTTGGTTCTTGCGCCATCTGTCGTTACCGCCCAAGAGGGGGGGGATTGGATCTATCTTGAATGCAATTACAAATATTTTAGTGAAATGAAACAAAAATGGTCTGCTGGTAGAGATGAACTTAGATTTGACGAAGATAAAAAGATTGTTCAAAAAGTTGGCCCTATTGGAAATTGGGAATTAGCTTGCGACCCGACCAACGTATTTTCCAAATGTGAATTTTCTCGCGAGTATATTAAGTGGTCTGGTATAGGGCAGCGCTGGTCAATAGATCGCAGGAGTGGAGAATACACCTCAATGTTTAAGCGTGCGGGAACAACAGAATGGCGCTCGATCTATCGAGATGGAAAGTGCAAGAAACAAGCGTCACCGCAATTCTAGGAATTGAACACTAGCTCAAACAAATAGTTGGACTGGCAAAACCTGACCATCTGCGCTCCAAACGAAAAACGTCCCCTTCCGCCAAAAAACTGCCGATCGGTTGGTGCCAAATCAGACGGGGGTCCAGACCCTGGCGCTCACGCCCTTTGCACAATCGCTGCGACCTGTGACTTGGTGGTGCTCTGCAGCTTGCGCATGACCGGCTCGCGAACGAGGCCTATTCCGTAAAGCACCGTTGCGCCTTCAACCGCCGACATGATTTCCACCGCGGCTGTCTTCGCACGGACTTTCGTAAGCTCCGGCCTTACCGCCTGCACCAGCGTCGCCAGAAAATCGATGATTGACGCATATAAATCCGAGACGAACTCTCGGGCGAAGGCGTTGCTCGCGACAAACCCGTACGTCTGCAGAAAAAACCGGTGATTTAACCGCGTTGCCCGAAAGTAAAAGTCGACGACCTCCTCCAAGGCGCCGACGGGCGAAACGTCCCCGGCTTCGGCGATGACAAGGTGCGAGCGCAAATAGTGACAAAGCTCTTCAAGCAACACAGCATTCAAAAGATCCGTCTTCGTCGGAAAATAATAGGCGATGTTGCCCTTGTTGACGCCGCAGCGATCCGAGACCTTTCCGATCGACAATCCCGCATGCCCTTCTGCGACATAAACTTCTCTTGCGGCCGAAACGATGGCGGCATATGTCTCCCGCCCTCTTGCTCTGCGCTCGTCGGGCTGCGGCCGCTGCTCTTCAATGTCTTCAATCACCGCGGCTAGTCTCTCAAATGCGGTTAAAGACTTTTTTTTGCGCATGGCGCGTGCCTTTCAGAAGTTTAACCTTGACATGTTTGGACGATCGACCTAGGTCGCGCAGGATATTGGACGATCGACCAAGTAAAGGGTTTTGGCGCACGGGGCAATAGGCCCTGATATCGGCATGCTCATAACGGCCACCGACGCCTACGATAGAAAAGAGTCGTAACATGACAAAGACTAACACCGGCGGGCCGGAGCGCGCCTTGCCGTCTGACCATGAAGCAAGAGAGAAGGACACCTCCGAGCATTTGGAGGAGATGTTCTCTGACTGGCGGCGCCTTGAAAAAAGGCTTAGCGAACTCGGGGCGCATGATGAGATGAGCGTCCAGGAAAAGCAGGAATGCGATCAGATCATTCAGGCGCAATCACTGCTGATGAACACCGCCGCACTCTTGAACGGCTCAACCTATCGCGACTTGCTCTTCAAGCTGGCTTTTTGGCGCTGGGACGCGCCCGAATTGGGAAAATCGCTTGGTGAGATGACAAGATATGAAGCGCTTGTCTATTCGGCGTTCAGAGACCTGGTTCGCATGACGAGCAATGAAAATGTTGCAACGGATCTCGATCGAAGAACGAATTACCTCCGGGAGCCAGACGCCGCTTAGGCGCTCTTTACGAATATAGATGCGGCAAACGCGCCTTGACGATCTCGTTAATGCGCGCCGCTACTTCGCCAATGCCGCCACGCGCGTCGATGACGGCGCAGCGCCTTGGGGCCGCATCGGCGATATCCAGAAAGCCCTGCCTTACTTTGCGTTGAAATTCATCGCCCTTGTTTTCAAAGCGGGCCTCGCCGTCGCTTGTATCTGCGCGGGAAAGCGTTTGATCGATGGGCGCATCCAGGATCAACGTAAGATCAGGACCGCGTTCGCCGATGACCAGTTTATGCAACGCCTCAACGGTTTGAGGTCCTAGCGCGCCGGCAACCCCCTGATACGCCATGGTTGAATCTGCAAAGCGGTCTGTGATGACGACAGCGCCGCGGTTTAGTGCAGGCTCAATGGTCTTTTCCAAATGATCCGCACGCGCCGCATACATCAGCAAGGCTTCCGTCAAAGGCGACCAGCGGTCCTCGTCGCCGGTTACCAGCAATTGCCGAATGGCTTCAGCGCCGAGCGAGCCCCCCGGCTCACGGGTCGTCACCACTTCGTGGCCAAGTCCGCGCAACGCATCAGCGAGCTTTTCAATCTGGGTTGTTTTACCGGCCCCGTCGCCGCCTTCGACGCTGATAAAGGCGCCCTTCAAGGGAGGTTTGAAACCGGCGCCCGCCACCTATTGCGCCGGTTCTGTGTGTGGCGTTTCCGGCGGTTTGGCGAGAATTGACTTGGCCGCAAAAAACACCTTGGCAAGGGCGCCGATCTCGCGCACTTCGCCGCCCGCGAACAACGGGTATTCCCGCGCATCGCCGCCAGCGACGGAAATGCGTAAATAACCGATCTGCTGATTTTCTTTGATCGGCGCCGCCACTGGTCCTTCATAAAGGACTTTCGCTTCGACATTTTCGAGTAGCGAGCGATGCAGGATCATTTCGATCGGCGCGTTGGTGACGAGCGGCACCGTCTTTTCGCGGCCCTTGAACACCAGCGCCTCGCCAACTTTGGCGCCGGCGGCGTATATTTCTTCCGCTTTAAAGTCGTTAAATGCAGCGCGCATGATGCGCTGGGCCTCAAGCCCCCGCTCCCGTTCGGATTCCAGTCCGTTAACGACGACGATGCGCCGGACGCCCTTTTGGACCGCCGATCCAACCAGGCCGTAGCCTGACTCTTCCGTATGCCCAGTTTTAAGGCCGTCCGCGCCGTCGAAATTGCCAAGCAACGGATTACGATTGGGCTGGCGGATTTTCTCCCAAGTAAATTCCTCTTCCGCATAAATGGGATAATACTCGCCATATTCCCTGATGATTTTTCGCGCCAGCAGCGCAAGATCGCGCATGCTCATTTTGTGGCCTGGATCCGGCCAGCCGGTGGCGTTGGTGAAGGTGGAATTATTCATCCCCCATTCCCGCGCCTTTTGCGTCATGAGCTTTGCGAACGCTTCTTCTGAGCCGGCAATATTCTCGGCAATGACGATGCATGCATCATTGCCCGATTGAACGATGACGCCGCGCAGCAGGTTCTCCAGGGTGATTTCCGTGTCGACCCGGACCCACATTTTGGAGCCGCCTTTTTTCCAGGCTTTTTCGCTGACGGCGAATTTGTCATCGAGACTGAGTTGACCGTTTTTGAGGCGCTCAAAGACCAGCGCAACGGTCATCAGCTTGCTCATGGAGGCGGGCGCTGTCGGCGTGTCGGCGTTTTTCTCATAAAGGACAGCGCCGGTCTCATAATCCATGATGACAGCGAATTCCGCCTTGGTCGTAAGGTCGCCCTGCGCCAAAGCGGTTGCCGGAACAAGCAGGCAAACCAAACATGAAATGAGTTTTTTGATCATCGACACGCAATCACTCCGTCAGTTCTTACTCTTACAATAGTTGCTATTAGCGCGCCTTTCTCAAGGCGCATCCAGTTTCAAGCTCGCGTCCGGGTAGCCCGCTTCGCGCACTTTTTCCAGGCGGCGTTCGGCGTCCTGCAAATCCTCAAACGGTCCCATAGTGACCTTATAAACCGGTTCGCCATCAGCCTCTTCGTGACGTGAAATTTTTAAGGGCCCAATTGCCGACAAGGCGGTGCGAACCTCCTGGAGGTTATCCAGCATGGATAAAGCCGCGACCGCAATCGTGAACTTTTTGGACGGCAGGAATTCAGTGTCCACCTTGGACATATCGATAATGCCAGTGTCTGCAGCGCCGCTATCAGGCATGACGCTGACGGTAACCGGCACCATGGCTGGCTCTGGCGCAAGCCGCGGCGTTGGCGCCCCGCCGGGCGCTGCTTCTTCGCTCAACGGCGCGTCGTTTGGTTCAGATGCGGCTTGCGCTAGCACCGCAGGCGGCGCTTCTGTTGTCGGGGCTTCACTGGCGTTCACAGGTTCACTGACGGCGGCCAAGGATTGCTCCTGAAGATCGCTCAGTTCAGCTTCGCTCAGGGTCTGAAGAATCTGCGTGATGCCGTCGGTTTGCGGCTGTGGCGTCTTTATCGGTTGCTCGCGCCGCTCAGGCGGTCTCGTGGAACCGGCGCGCGGCGCAGCGCTGGCAAGCTTCGCCGGTCCCTTGAAGCGCACGCGAACCTTCGCGATCCCCTGATTGAGAAAGCCCAGCCTTTTCGCAGCCGCACGGGATAAGTCGATAATGCGGTCATCCACAAACGGGCCCCGATCATTGACGCGCACCAAAATCTTGCGACCGTTCTCGAGATTTTGCACTTCTACGATCGACGGCAGCGGCAGTGTTTTGTGTGCGGCGGAAAGCCGGTTCATGTCGAATATCTCGCCATTGGCGGTGAGGCGCCCGTGAAACTGATCGCCATACCAGGAGGCGAGCCCCCTGCGGTCGTAATTCTCATCAACGTGCGGGCGGTACCAGCGCCCGGCCACCTGATAGGGTTTGCCCACCTTGTAATGGGGCGACGCCTCAACGGATTTGCGCGGCGTTGAACACCCTGCAGCCGCCATCAAGGCGAGCATGACGCAGGCAAGAGATAATCTGCGGGTCAAAAGGCGTCTCCAGTCATTTCCGGCACCGCGCAACGATCATAGGCCTGCTGCGCGCGATGGGCCACCCGGCGACTATCGCCCTCGAAACCGTAAAGGTTTTGTTAACTCCTGGCTCAATGCCTCGCCGGCGCCTCCTCCCGCTTGTTATTTCGGACAACCGCGCTATGTCTGGCGCGGATCACAGGCGCTGGCTTTGGCGCGCCGACACCCAGCCGGAGGGGTGGCAGAGTGGTCGAATGCGGCGGTCTTGAAAACCGTTGGGCTTCACGGTCCCGGGGGTTCGAATCCCTCCCCCTCCGCCACTATGCTATGAGGTGCTCTCATTATTCGATGGGTCATGAGGACACCGCAAATGCGATACAACCTTGTTCCAATCATTTCGATATTCGCTTTTGCAGGAGCAGCTTGCGCGCAAGACGCCAGTCAAGCGTCTACGGATGCCGCCTCAAGCAACACGCCGATATGTGGAGCGGACGAAGCGCCCTATCGCGATCTCGACTTCCTCGTAGGCGAATGGGAATTCTTCACCAACGACGGTCGCAAAATCGCAGATCAGACTTATTCCCGCCGCGAACAAGGCTGTCTAATCCTCGAAGATTGGCGCACCCTTTCCGGCGAAACCGGCACGGGCATGAACTTCGTCGATCCCGCCACCGGAAAGTGGCGACAGGTATGGATGAGCCCTCGATTTCACATCGATTATTCGGGCGGACTAAACGATGACGGCCAACATATCCTTGAAGGAACAATCTACCCCAATAACGGCCAGCCAAGCATGGAAATCCGGGGCATATATACGCGCCTCGACGACGGCGCCGTAACGAAGGAATTTTTGACCAGAGCCTCGTCCGACGACGACTGGTCGGTGTTATTCGCCGGCGTCTCGCTGCCAGTGAAGACCGACGGGAGCGATTGACGCCTTATGCCGAGCACCGCCTAGGCGTTCGCGAAGGGCTGGCGAATGATAGGGCCGTTTTCTGAATTACTCTCTATACGTCTTATGCGGGCCGTCATGTCAACATAGCGGTGACACGACCCTGTGTCGGACAATCTCCCGTGCTTGCAAGGCGGCGATTTTGCCGGCGAGCCCCCTTTTGTCTAAGGCAAGAGCGGATTGTGTTTTGATCCAACAAGAGGAGGCGTCTCCATCAGGCGCCATGGAGGCCCTGAGGTTGTCTTACATTAGGACAAACCGCATCGGGGATATCCCCGATTTAGCACAATGTTGTTGAAAAAACGCCGGCGAAATCGGCAAAAAATAGTTAATTCAACAGCTCTTGGCAGTCGCAAAATGGCACAGTTATTGATAGCAAGAGTGTTATCTGCAGCGCTCGAACAACGCGAGATATGGTTGTGAAACCGCCCGAGGTGTTTTGAACCATCACTGGCGATCGGACTTCATCATCGCAGATTGGGTTTCTGATAGGAATGTCCTATTGCCGGAGCAAATGTGCTTCAGCACAGTTATAGTGTAGTGAGTATGCGGGTCTGGGGGATTTGAGTTGGACAGCGCGACTGCAAAACGGCGGTTCTTGCCGGCTGGTTTCTCCAGCGGGATTTTGGGTGCGAGGACGCTACGCACAGCGTTGCTTGCTCTGGCGCTGATGTGGCCGGCGTTCGCCAATGGCGGCGTGTTTCCCTTCTATGATACGGTCAGTTACCTCAAGGGCGGCGTTGTCGCTCTAGAAAAGCTGCAAAGACTAGCTTCGTTTAGCGGCGGCGAAGCAGTCTCTGCGCCGGCACACGCAGGAGAAAATGCGACTTTGGAGGGCGCAGCCGCACAAGAGGCAACTTTCGAGCGCGATGAAGTTTCCGGGATGCGTTCCGCGACTTATTCGATCTTCATCTATTTGACTGCGCTCATGTCGGAAAACGGCTTGCTCATCGCCGCGGCGCAGTCCGTTGCGATTGCGTTTATGATCGTTGTCTTTCTTCAAAAGTTCGCGCCTGGACTTTCGGTTTACGGCTTTCTGGGTATCGCCGCCTTATTGGCGCTACTCACAACAGCACCCTGGTACGCCTCTTACGCCATGCCGGACATATTTACCGGCGCGGTCGTTCTGGCTGCGGCGTTGTTCTTTTTCCGGCTGCAGGCCTTGTCGTTGTTCGAGAAGATAACGATCACCGCCATCACTGCATTCGCGATCACCGCCCATTCCAGCAATCTCTTGTTGTTTGCCGGCCTGATTGGCGTTGCGGGACTGGAGCGCTTTATCCGGGATTTCAGGTCCGGCGCGGCTTTCGCCCTACCGACTTATCTATGGGCCGGGGCGCCGCTGATCATTGGGGTCGTCTCGACGATGTCGATTTCGCTGGTCGGCTTTGGCGAGGTCAGCGTTGCGCCCAAGCGCTACCCGTTCTTGCTGGCGCGTGCGATCAGCGATGGCCCCGCGCTTTGGCATCTGGAAAAGAACTGCGATCGCTATCAGTACACTGTGTGCGAGGTGTTCGATGAAATCCCTACCGGCATCAATGAATTCCTGTGGGAAGAAGGCGGACTGCGTTATCGGGCGACGCCGCAGCAAATGGACGAGATCCGCGCCGAGGAAGTGATCATCGTGCGCCGCGCCGCGCGGGAATATCCCTTCGTTTACGTCAAACGAGCGGTGCGCAATGTCTATGTGCAGCTGTCGAAAATCGGGCTTTCTGGCATGAGCTTCGGGCAATATCTAACGGTTTCCGAAGGCGGCGCCTGGCGTTCGATGTTGAGCAGCCCGGAAAATCTCGGGAAAACCCAGCGAATCGAGCTCTTGCAGCGCATCACGCTTTACGGCGCTATCGGCCTGATAGGCTTTTTGTTGATCAGATCGCGCTCGCTAACAACGACGGAAGTTCGACTCATCCTATTAGTCGCCATTGCCCTCGTAGCGAATGCGGTGATTTGCGGCGTCCTTTCCGGTCCCGCTGATCGTTATCAGGGACGCATCATCTGGTTGGCGCCGTTGGTTGCTGCAACGCTGGCGGCCAATATGTTCACCCGGAGGTTGCAAGCGCGAGAAAAAAACGCCGATTGATAGAATTTTTCGGTATACTGCATGACTGAATGCTTCAGTCGCTAAATGCACAAAGGTGTGATGAGTGTGGCTTACGAGACAAACGTGGAAGAAAAAGAACAAGAAATAGAACCTCGCACAGCGAGCGATTCGATGGTTGCCGTTGCTTTGTTTGCGAAACTCGATCCGATTGCACTGGCCGTTGGCGTTGGAGTTGCGTCAGCTATTGTTGTCATGGCGGCAACGCTCGCGTTACTCATTGAAGGCGCTCCGCCCGGTGAGATTGTCGGATATAATCTCGCCACAATTGCTTCCTATTTACCTGGATTTAATGTTAGCGTATTGGGGAGCCTTGGTGGGGCTTTTTACGGTTTTTTGTTTGGCGGGTTAGCCGGCCTGTTCATCGCGGGGCTGTGGAACTTCACACACATCGTGGTGGCCGGAATAACCATGTTGAGAAGTGACTGGCTTGATTAGCCGTATGTTGCGTATTTTTGGGGACTTTGCCGGATGAATAAGGCCGTTTTCAATAGAGGCGTTGCTCTCAATACATGGGCGCTAGCGATAACGCTTGCGGTCGGCGCGGGCCTTGCGCTGTTTTTTGCGACCGTGTTCAGCATGATCATGCATGGCTCTTTTGCCGGTGGTTACCTCAATCTTCTTGCAGTGTTTTTTCCCGGCTACTCGGTGAGTCCGGTCGGCGCCTTTATCGGTTTTTTCTGGGCGGCCCTGTTCGCCGGCCTTTCAGGCGCTTTTGTTTACCAAGTCTATGTGCGTTCGCTTGGCGAAGACACCATCAAACAGGTGTTTTACCGCCGCGACGCGATCGACCCGCCGACCCGGTTAACCATGAAACTGTCTTCGCGCGCCCTCGGGATTGCGTTTGGCGCATTGATGGCGATCCAGCTTTTTCTTTCAACGAACTGGTTGGTTATTCGCGGCACGGCTGACGAGAGCAGACATGCAGCGCTTTTGGCCCACTATTTGCCGGGTTATACGGTCAGTGTTTCAGGAAGTTTCATTGGAGCCTTTTGGCTCTTCATTTATTCGCTGGTGTTCGCAACGGTCGTGGCGAGAATTTACAATTGGCTTGCCGGCCGTCGATAGTTCGCTGTTGTGCAAAGGTGTTTAAATCATGGGGGAAGACTTGCCGCTAGACGATCCTTATAAAGAAGATCAACCGCGCAATGTGGCGATTTTGGGCGCTGGACCCGCCGGCCTCGCTGTTGGCCATGAGCTGAGCAAGAACGGCGTGCATGTCGACGTCATGGATCGAAACCCTTATGTGGGCGGCCTTTGTGTTACGATTCAGGACGCCGGGTACAAGTTCGATATTGGCGGCCATCGCTGGTTCACTAAAAACGAGGACTTGAACAACTGGTTCCGTCGCCTGATGGAAGGCGAAATCGTGATGGTTGACCGCATCAGCCGCGTCTTCCACCAGGGCAAGTTCTTCAATTATCCCATTGAATTTGGTGATGTTTTCCGCAAGTCGTCGCCATTGACCATTATTCAGGCCGGCTTTTCTTTCCTCGCCGTTTCAATCCGGCAGGCGATTGCGCCCAAAAAGGTCAATAATATCAAGGACGCCTATACGGTTCAGTTCGGCAAAAAGCTCTACAGCATGTTCTTTGAGCAGTATACGGAGAAAGTCTGGGGCCTGCCCTGCGATCAGATCTCCGCAGACTGGGCGAACCAACGCACAAAGGGTCTTTCAATCTGGTCGCTGGTCGCAAACCAGGTTTTGAAGCCGCAAAAGAAAGCGGTCAGCCTCATCGAGCAATTCATGTATCCGCGCGAAGGCTATGTGCGCATTCCTGAGCGGATGGCCGAAGACATCACTAATGAGGGCGGCGACGTTCACCTCAACAGCAATGTGAACCGCATTATCTATCACGGCCCGAACGACTTTGAAGTGTTCTTCGGCGAAGATGGGCGCAGCGTCAAAGCGGATACGATTGTTTCCACTATTCCGCTCGGCGTGTTGGGGCAGATCATTGAGCCGAAATGCGATCCTTCGGTCGTTGAAGCTGCGAAAGCGCTTGAGTTCCGCGATCTCATCACCGTCAACCTGCGCTTAAAGCGCAAGCAGGTGACCAACGACACGTGGCTTTACGTGCAGGACCGCGACATTCTTTTCGGCCGCATCCACGAACCAAAGAACTGGTCAAAGGCGATGGTGCCGGATGATGAGCATACGTCGCTCGTGCTGGAATGCTTCTGCACTCGCGGCGACCATATCTGGTCCATGGATGATGACGCAGTTGCAGAACGCTGCGTTGATGACCTTGTTGAGAAACTGAAATTCATCGACCGGTCTGAAGTCGTCGGCTGGCAGATTGTCCGCACGGTGCAGGCTTATCCGGTCTATGACCTCGACTATCAGAACAAGATCAAAAAGGTCATGGAATTCCTTGAAACCATGAAGGGCGTCTTTGTTGTCGGTCGCGGCGGGTCTTTCCGTTACAACAACGCGGACCACTCGATTGAAATGGGGTTGATGCTCGGCCGCAGACTCCTTGGCGATGATCTCGACCATATGGAAGTCAATACCGAGCAGGAGTACCACGAGATTAAAGAGGGTGATGAAATCAAACGCACCCACTACACATTCGATGAAAAGGCCGAAAAGAAACGACGCAAGCGTCTTGAGTCCATTGTTGACTAAATGAGCTTGCGCATTTGGCTGAGGTGTAAGAGTAAACGGCTGGCAACAGCCGTCAGGCGGTTAAAGTGACGATTGAAACGGATCAGAACCGGCAGACGATTAGCGTCGTCATGCCGGCCTATAATGCAGTAGATTATCTTAAGCAGTCCCTCCCTCCCCTGATCGCCATGCGCGATCGCGGCGAGATTGAGGAAGTGATTGTCGTCGACGATCATTCTACTGACGAGACCCTGCAATTTGCGCAATCGCTCGGCGCGACGATGATGCAAACACCGCAAAATGGCGGTCCGGGTCTTGCCCGTAATCTGGCGGCGCCGAATGCGAAAGGCGACATTGTCTGGCTGGTTGACGCCGATGTCATCGCCCATGAAGGCAGCGCCGATAAAATCCGCGAAGCCTTTCAAGATCCCGGCGTGGTCGCCGTGTTTGGGTCTTATTGCGATAAACCGCCGGCGCAGAATTTTGCGTCGCAGTTCAAAAACCTCGTTCACCGGTTTTATCACCAGCGGGGCCGCAAGGTCGCTTCGACCTTCTGGGCGGGCTGCGGGGCTATTCGCAAAGAGAATTATGTCGAGGTGCGCGGCTTTGACGTGCAGCGCTACGCTGTTCCGTCCATCGAGGATATCGAACTTGGCTACCGGCTCCGTGACCGCGGCGGCAAGATTTTGTTGCTCCATGATTTGAAGGCGACGCATCTCAAGCACTGGACGATGAGCGGCGTCATTCGCACGGATATTTTTTGCCGGGCGATCCCCTGGTCGCGCCTGATGCTTGAGCGCGGCGGCCTGACCGATGATTTGAACGTCTCAAAAATCGAACGGCTGCGGGCGGTGTTTGCGGCGCTGTTCTTTGCGAGCTTTTTGGCGCCGCTAATCAGCCTGCAATTCTGGTGGGCGCCGATTGCCATGTTCGCCGGGGCGATCATTATCAACGCGCATCTCTTCTCGTTCTTCAATCAGTGCAAAGGCCCCCTCTTTGCGCTTGCCGCCATGGCTTTCCAGCAAGTCTATTATGTCTATTCGTCGGCGGCTTTCGCCTATTGCCTCCTGGAATCGAAGCTCGGCAAGCCGGACGACCCGGCGGAAGTCGAAAGCAGCCCCGGCAGCAAGGCCAGCGGCGCCGCCTAGACGGGTCCTTAACTGGTTATTCGCTATAGTCGTCCAGCCATACTCTTGCTATGCGCAATGGCGCAGCGAAGGGAACGCGTCCGATGTCAACAACCATGGATATTGAAACGCCGCCGGCGGAAAGGCCCTTCAGCAAATCAGCGCCGGCAGCGCCCAGCCAAAAGGCGGCGCATGTGGAGCTCAGCGTCGTCATTCCCGCCTATAATGAAGAAGGCGCCATTAAGGAAACCATCGCTGAAGTCCAATCGGTGCTGACGGATGCCGGCGTTGATTTTGACATCATCGTGGTCAATGACGGCTCGACCGACCAGACCTATGAGCGGGCGAAAGAAACTTCCGCGCGAGTTATCAATCAGCCGGAAAACGCCGGTTACGGATCATCGCTAAAACGCGGCATTGCCGCCGGCAATTCGGACTTTGTCGCTATCATCGATGCGGACGGGACTTATCCCGCCAGATACTTACCAGCAATGCTTGAGCTTGCACGCGACGCTGAAATGGTCGTTGGCGATCGCGGCGCGGCGATGAAAAACGTGCCGCTCATCCGTCGTCCCGCCAAATTCATCTTGAACTCGCTCGCCAACTATCTGGCCCAGAAAAAAATCCCGGATTTGAACTCCGGATTGCGCGTCATCAACCGCGCAGCGCTGAAACCCTTCACGCCCCTCCTGCCTGCGGGCTTTTCCTTCACCACCACCAGCACGCTTTGCATGCTGTGCTCAGACATGCGTGTGATCTATACGCCGATTGAATATGGCGAGCGCATCGGCGCATCGAAAATCAAGCCGACCGATTTTTTCAGTTTCATTCTTTTGGTCGTTCGGATCATTACACTGTTTAACCCGTTGCGCATCTTCCTGCCGCTTGGCGGTATTCTTTTTGCGCTTGGCGTCATCAAACTCATCTATGATATTTTCATGTGGAACCTTTCGGAAACCGCCGTCTTTGCGTTTCTGGCGGCGATTATGATCTGGTCGCTGGGGCTGATTGCCGACATGATTTCGCGCATCAACTTGCGTCCCTAACGCGGCATCCGATGACCGATACCGCCGCCTCGAACAAAAACAGCCTAATTATCTGGGCGTTGCGGCTTGTCGGCTCTGGCGTTTTCCTGTGGGTCGTTTTTCAGTTCCTGCCTGTGGCCGACGTTGTCAACGCCACAGCGGCGATCAATCCGCTGGTCTGGCTCGCCGGTCTTGGGGTGTTCCTGACCGGCCATATCGTAGCAGCGCTGAAATGGCGTATCCTGATTAAAGACGCTGACGGTCTTCCAGCAATCAGAGCAATCCGCGCGCATTTTGCCGGGCTTGCCGCCAATCTGTGTTTGCCGGGCGTCGCCGGCGGCGACGTTGTGCGCGCCGGGCTCGTCATGCGAGATTCGAAAGCGCGGGCGCATGTCGCTGTTGGCTCTTTGATCGACCGATTGCTGGATACGATCGGCCTTCTCATTCTCGCTTTTCTGGGCGGCTTATGGGCGTTTGGCGGCGGCGTGTTTGATCAACGCTTCTGGATTGTCATCGGCGTCGGGCTTGTCGGTGCTGCGCTTGCTGTTGGCGGTTATGCCTTGTTGCGCAAATTGGATATCGGGCCGCTCAAAAAGATCATGGACAAAATCAACATGTTGATCGCACATTTTTTGAAAACGCCGGGCCGACTTGTTGCATGTCTTGGCCTCTCCATGACCATCCAAAGCGCCTTCATTTTGACGACGGTGATGCTGGCGCAAGCAACAATGGCTGAGGCGAGCTTGTCGGAGTGGTTTTTCGCCTGGCCGCTCGCCAAGCTTGTGGCGATCCTGCCAGTCAGCCTTGCCGGCCTTGGGGTCCGTGAAGCGGGTCTTGCCGCCATCCTCGGCGGATTTGGCGCTGATCCTGCACGGGTCGTTGCGGCGAGCTTGTTGTGGCAGTTCATCCTGTTCGCCGGCGGAATTTTGGGGGGGATCATCTTGTTGTTAACGCCATCGGGTAAGACGCGCAGCGATAATGGAGACCGGGCTGAAGCGGCCGCCGTCAGGGATTAGACAGTATGAGCGTACTCGACGACATCGTGAAAAAGCGCGCCCAGACCGAGGCGCCTCAGCCCAAGGAAACCAAACACGCCGTTGCGATTTTGGGGGCTGGGCCTGCCGGCGTCGGCGCCGCTTATTACCTGGCGCAACGGGATGATGTTGATGTGGCGCTGTTCGAGCGCGGTCCTCGTGTCGGCGGTAATTCAGCAAGTTTTCAGATTGACGGCGTCTGGTGTGATCATGGCAGTCATCGCTTTCATCCGGTTGCTGAGCCGCGAATCAAAGAGGAGGTCAAAAAACTTCTGGGTGATGATCTTCTCACCCGGCCCCGCCACGGGCGCATCCTTCTAAAGGGACGCTGGATTCACTTTCCGCTCAAGCCCGTGGACCTGCTGTTGCAATTGCCAAAAGGTTTTGCGCTGGCGTTGGCGCGCGATACGGTGCTGAAGGCCCTTCCAAAAAAACAAGCAGCAGAGCCGACCTTCGCCACCGTGCTTGAACAGGGTCTTGGTCCCGCCATGAGCGAGGCGTTTTATTTTCCATATGTTGAAAAACTCTGGGGCCTGCCGCCGTCAGAATTGGCGGTGACGCTCGCCAAAAAACGCGTTTCCGGCAGTTCCGTCGTCAAGATACTGATGAAGATCGCGCGGCAGATTCCAGGCTTTAAGTCGCCCGGCGCAGGCGTCTTTCACTATCCAAAAAAAGGCTTTGGGCAGATCATCGAGCGCTTTGCGGAAGAGGCCGTGGCGCATGGGGCGGACTTGCACCTCGACACGGAGATCACCGCTGTCACCCGCGATGGCGACAAGGTCACCGGCCTTCGCGTCAAGGACGAGAACAGCGAACGCAGCCTTCCCTATTCGCGGGTCTGGTCGACACTGCCGATCAGCGCCGTCGCGCGGATGATGGATCCGCCGCCGCCGCCGCAAGTCTTAGAGGCTGCAAAGGCGATTAAGTTCCGCGGCATGATCCTCATCTATCTGGTTCTCGAAACAGACCGGTTCACAGAATATGACGCGCATTACTTTCCAGAGCTCAATGTTCCCATCTCGCGCATGTCTGAGACCAAGAACTATCACAACACCGACGAGCCAACGAACCGCACCGTGTTATGCGCGGAGCTTCCAGCCGATCCGGGCGGAGATTATTGGGACAAGAGCGATGAGGAGCTTGGCGCGCTCTATTGCGAATGGCTTGATAAGGTCGGCCTGCCCGTAAAAGCGCCGGTTGTGCGCACCGAAACGCGGCGCCTTCGTTTTGCCTATCCGGTCTATAACCGTGACTATGAGCAACATTTCAATGTGCTCGATGAATGGATGAGCGGCGTTGAGGGGCTCCTCACCTTTGGCCGCCAGGGCCTTTTCGCCCATGACAACACGCATCATGCGCTCGCCATGTCAATTGCAGCGGTTGACTGTCTGAAGGAAGACGGCGAATTCGATCAGGATTTGTGGGCGGAACATCGGGCCGAATTCGAAACCCATGTGGTTGAGGACTAAAGACAATAAAAAAGGGACGCCAAGGGCGTCCCTTTTACTCGTTCATTTCAGGTCGAACTAGCTGAGTTTCAGATCGCCAGCGGACGTCTTGCCGCGGTCTTCTTTCAGCTCATAACTCACGGCCTGACCATCATCGAGGCTGCGGATGCCTGCCGCTTCGAGCGCAGTTGCATGGACAAAAACGTCCTTGCCGCCCTCATCCGGCGCGATGAACCCATAACCCTTTTGCGGGTTGTACCATTTGACTTTGCCAGTCGCCATTTCGATCTCCTTTAGACATGGCGTTACGGGACCGACGGTGATTCGACCCCCGGGAAGCTGCCGATGTTTGGAGGAGTGTAGAAAGCTTCGGTAAGAGGCCTAATAGACGGCTCTCAATCATTGGCGCGGCAGCTATGTGGTCAAAGTCGCGCAATTTTGCAAGCGTTTGCTTCCGGCAAAACGCGATTAAGGGGCGGCTTGAAATGGTTCGCCTATCTCTACTTTTACGGGTATCGCGCAGGGCCAGCGCAACGGTTGGGATGCGGCAAATATGCGCTGCAGCAAAACAACCTAGTGCAATTTGCGGATCACCTCATAAGCTATGGATTTTGCTCGTAAAATTTTTGTGAATTAATTAACCGAAAGCTTCCAGTTGCGTTGACTTCTCGGATAGGTGGAATTAGAGGTTAATTGTAGTTGTGGATTGTTGAGGGGACCAAATGAATCCCAAATCGATTTTGCTCGCCATTATGGCGAATTTCATGTTTTTTTCGGCCGCCAATGCAGCAAGTCTGCGGATTACGGCAACGTCGCTTGACACAAACGTGCTTGGTGACTTTGTCCTAGAGTTCGATGATCTGGACAATGACGGCTTCATCAGCGTGAACGAGATTACGAGTTTCTCGGGCGTTAACTGCGCCATTTGCGGGAATGTTCAACTTACGCAAGTAACGACAGTGCCGCTGGTGGCTGGCCTCGCCGACGGATCAGGCAATGTTTGGGCGTTCACCGACGGCGTCACTGCTGAAGACATGGGCCAAACGGACTGGTCCTACGTTGTGGCTTCAATCAATGACATTCCGATCCCCGGCGCGATACCGTTGTTCCTCGCAGGGATTGTCGGCTTAGGTGCTGCCATCGGCCGCCGCCGGCGAAAGGCTTCAGCATAAGCTGAACAGACTGAACTAGGTTTTAAAACCCGCGACAGCTTATTTCAGCGTCGCGGGTTTTTTCTTTTGTGCGGAATTCGAGTTTCGGCGCCAGCGTTTAGTTAGCGCTGCTCCGCTCGGCTTCCGCGCAGGCTCGGGAGCTACTTCTGAAGGTTGTAGTTCAGCATCCAGTTAACGCCGAACTGATCCGTGCACATGCCGAAGTAAGAACCCCAGAACGTCTCTTGAAGCTCCATTTTTTCAACGCCGCCGACTTTTAGCGCAGCGAACTTTTCGTCAGCATCTTCTTTGGAGCTTGGCGCATAGGAAATTGAAAAGTTGTTGCCCTTTGCGAGGGGATCGCCATAGCCGGGCATCGTATCCGAGCCCATTAGGACGCTGTCGCCAATCGGCAAGGACACATGCATAATTCGGTCTTTATCGTCTTCGCTTGCGCCCATCTCCGGCGGTCCGTCAGCGAAGGTCTGGCAGGCCATAAAGTCGCCGCCAAAAACGGACTTATAAAAATCAAAAGCTTCTTTGCAGTCGCCGTCAAAGGTCAGATAGGTTGAAAGCGTCATGAGCTGCTCCTTTTTCACCTGGTGAAATTGAACGCGACTAATTCATTGCGCATAGGCTGACAATCTAGAATCTACGGCAAGCAGAGCCTCGCCTATGCGCGGTATTTCCGCTTGGTTGCATCGTAGGATTTTTTGATCATCTTTTCGAGCACCTTTACATCAACGTCTTCCAGCTTGTTGACATAAAGACAGGCGCGTCCCGTTTTGTATTTCCCGAGTTTTTGCAACAGCGATTCATCATCGCCGAGGGACCCCAGGACATACAAAACCAGATTGGCCTTGCGCGGTGAGAAGCCAACATTGAGCATGTCCCCTTCCCGCCCACTTTCATATTTGTAGTGATATTCGCCAAATCCGATGATCGTGGGTCCCCACATTTTTGGTTTCTCGCCGGTGATTTTCTTCATCATCGCCAAAACCGTTTTGGCGTCGCGGCGGCGGGTTTCGTTTTCGACGCTGTTGATAAAGGCCGTTACGCTTTGCCCGGTTGGCTTGGTTTTGAGATCTGCCTTCTTTTTCGAGGGCTTCTTGACGGTCTTTTTCCTTGCTGCCGGCATTTAGAGTTTCTCACCTGTCGCCTTTGCCCAGTCGGCGGGAACGCGTTTGCCTGTCTGGTAAAACATCCAAGCGCCGTAAAGGCCGGCGGCGGATACAGCGGTCAGGGCAAGCCGCAAGGCAAGCGCTTCGCCATAGGCATCCGTCAGCGCGCTGGAGATAAAGCCAGCCGTGGTTGGTCCCAGGCCCAGCGCGATGAGATTGATGATAAAGAATAACACCGCCGTTGACAGCGCACGGACCGACACCGGCGCAAGCGTTTGCGCCAGCGCAAAGGACGGCCCGAGATAAAACCCCGTCGCCATATTCACCGGCACCTGAAAGATCAGCGAAATAACGGGGTTTCCGGTCCATATGACCATTAGGAAACATGGCGTATTCACAAGCAAGGCGATGGCCGGCACGAAGCCGTACATTCTTTTGTCCTTAAGCGACAGTTTGTCGACAAGCCATCCGCCGAGAAACGTCCCCGCCACATAGGCCGTGCCGGCAATAACGCCAAGCCAGAAATAAATGGCCAAAATGTCAAAGTCTGGGTGGGATCGTTTGTAAAATGCGACAATCCACCCGCCCATGGCGTAGGACGTGAACGAAATGCCGGTAGCTGCGATCGCGACGCCGCGATAGGAAGGGATTGACAGCAAGTGCCGCGCGGCTTGCCAGGTCTTTATGGTTTCGCTTTTTGTGAGCGCCCACCATCCAAGCTTCTTTTCGTTAGCGGTATTGAATGTGTCTTGCGTATTCCCGTCGAGGCCGCCGCGCGGGCGCTCGCGCACGGTCAATTTCAACAATATGGCCAGCGCAATGCCTGGCGCGCCAACCGCAATAAACGCAATCCGCCATCCGAATGTTTCTGCGAGCCAACCGGCGCCCAAATACGCAAAGGCAATGCCGATGGGAATACCCATGGCATAGAATGCAAGCGCGCCTGCGCGTTTTTCTTTGGGGTAATAGTCTGAGATCAACGAATGCGACGGCGGAGAGCCCCCCGCCTCGCCTATGCCGACACCAACACGCGCAAGAGCAAGCTGCGCAAAATTCGACGTAAAGCCTGATATGACGGTGAAGCCCGACCACATCGCTAAAGCAACAGAAACAATCGAAACGCGATTAATGCGATCCGCCAGTCTCGCGACAGGTATGCCGAGCACTGTATATAAGAGCGCGAAAGCAATGCCCTGCAAGATGCCGAGTTGCCAGTCCGCAAGACCAAGGTCCGCTTTGATCGCCGGCGTTAGAATGCCGATGATCTGCCGGTCGATGAAATTGAATGTGTAAACGAGCGTTAGTATCACCAGCACATAAGTGCGATAGGCGCGGCTCGGCTCATCTTTTGTAATGGACGGTGCTTTTTCCGCCGGAACATCGCTCATAGACGAAATCCGGAGACGCAAGTAACGCCGGACCGGCCAATAGCGGCGACAGCGCGCGGATTGTCAATCGTCATCAAGGAGCGGATCGCGCCAAGGGTCGAGTCCGCGCGCGACAGCGTCAGCGTATAGCGTGCAAGATCCTGGATATCCTCATCGGAAAGTCGCTGATCAAGCTCGTCGACCATGCAGTCCGCCGTTCCTTCAGGGATACCGATCGCCCTAAATCGGTCCTGAAGCGTAAAGAGCGCCGCCGTTGCGCAGCCCGACGTGAGCGCCGCTGCTGCGGCCGCACTCAAAAGCAATCTTTGCATGAATTCAGCCTCCGGCGGCTTTTCTGATATTGATCGTTTATGTGCCGTCGAGAATGCGTAAAATAGGCCCGAACATCAAGATAGAAGGACAGGCAAACTTCCATGAAAGCAATGATGAGCCATGCGCCGGGCGGACCTGAAACGCTTCAACTCACGGAAGTTGATACGCCGGCGCCCGGACCAGGTCAGGCGCGCATCGCCGTCAAGGCGGCGGGCGTCAATTTTCCGGATACGTTGATCATTCGTGATCTCTATCAGTTCAAGCCCCCTCGCCCTTTCGCGCCCGGCGGCGAAGTCGCCGGCCTCGTTGACGCTGTCGGCGAAGGCGTGACGGGTCTGAAAGAGGGCGACAGGGTTCTCGCCGGCGGGGTCAATGGCGGCTTTGCAACGCATTTCATCGCAGATGTTCCGCGGATCAACAAAATACCTGACGAGATGCCCTTTGATGAAGCCGCCGGTTTCATGTTGACCTATGGCACGTCGCATTACGCCCTAAAGGACCGCGCAAATATTCAACCTGGCGAAAGCCTATTCATTCTAGGCGCTGCTGGCGGCGTCGGCGCCGCCGCCATTGAGCTCGGCAAAGCCTTCGGCGCCAAAGTTGTCGCCGGCGTCTCCAACAAGGAGAAGGCGGGCTTTTGCAAAAGTCTCGCCGCAGATGAAACGCTGATTTACCCAACCGGCGACCTTGACCGGGCGGCGCAGAAAGATCTCTCCGGACAAATCAAGGCGCTTTGTGGCGGCGAAGGCGCCAATGTGGTTTATGACGCGGTGGGCGGAAACTATGCAGAACCATCGTTACGCGCTATGGCGTGGGAGGGCCGCTATCTCGTCATTGGGTTTCCTGCCGGCATTCCCTCGATCCCGCTTAACCTGACGCTGCTCAAGAGCTGTCAGATTGTCGGTGTGTTCTGGGGCGCCTTTACGATGCGCAATCCGCAAAAAAATGCTGAATATGTTGCGGAGCTATTTTCTTTCTACCAAGAGGGCAAGCTTCGTCCACGGATTACCGCTTCGTTTCCACTTGAAGAGGCGGCGAAAGCGCTCGCGCTCATTGAGGAACGCAAAGCAACCGGGAAGATTGTCCTGACGATAGAATGAAACAGCTAACTCTCCTCCGTCATGCGAAGTCGAGCTGGGATAACCCTGATCATGATGACTTCGATCGCCCGCTCAACGAACGCGGACGCAGCGCTGCGCCTCTGATGGGCGCGTTTATGGCGCAAAACGGGTTGCTGCCGGATTATATTCTTTGTTCAACAGCAGCGCGTACGCGGGAGACCTTAAAGCTCATACTTCAAGCATTCGACAGCGCGCCACGGGTCAACTACAGCGATGATTTATATCTATCAGATCCCGGGACAATCCTCGCTGCCGTGAAAGCAGCGCCGGACGATGCGGACCACGCGCTCGTGATCGTTCATAATCCCGGCGTGCATGCGCTCGCTCTCGACCTGGTCGATGAAGAAGTTTCAAACAAAAAAGCCGTACGCCGCCTCTGCAAAAAGTTCCCGACCGCGGCTCTCGCGAGCTTTCAGTTTAGCGGCAAAGATTGGCGCGGCGTCAATTATGGCGTTGGCGCGCTGACGCTATTTGTAACGCCCAAAACCCTCTGAATTCGAGCGCGCGCTACCTGCCAATCTTCGCCTTGCCGCGGTGCAGCGAGCAAAGCCGTTTCCTTTTCACGAAAAACATGATTAGTCTCAACCCTGAGTAAAAGAGGGCTGATCCGACATGCAGGAGAAGCTTGTCGAGCGCGTCGAGCCAGGCGATGCGCATAAAACCGATGTGATCATTATTGGCGCCGGCCCGGTCGGCCTGTTTGCGGTTTTTGAACTCGGGCTCTTAGGCATCAAAGCAAGGCTGATAGATATCCTTGAGCACCCCGGCGGACAATGCATCGAGCTTTACCCGGAAAAGCCGATCCTTGATATTCCCGCTATCAAGTCAATCACGGGCGAACAGCTAACCCGGCAGTTGCTGGATCAGATCGCGCCCTTTGACGCTCAATTCCATTTGAACGAAATGGCGATCTCCACCGAGCAAACCGAAGACGGCAGATGGCGCGTTGAAACGGACCTGGGCACACAAATAGAAGCGCCTGTCATTTGCATTGCAGCCGGCGGCGGGTCCTTTCAGCCGAAAAAGCCCCCGATCCCCGGCGTTGACGATTTTGAGGGGGAATCGGTTTTTTATGCGGTCCGGCAACGAGAAAAATTTGAAGGAAAAAACATCGTCATTGCCGGCGGCGGCGATTCTGCGCTCGACTGGACGCTGAACTTACACGAGATTGCCGAGAAGATCACTTTGGTTCATCGACGCCCCGATTTCCGCGCAGCGCCAGACAGCGTTGAAAAGATGAGAGCCCTCGTCGACGCCGGTAAAATCGACCTGCATGTTGCGCAAATCAAAGGCCTTAAAGGAGAGAACGGCCAGATTGAGGCTGTTCAGGTGGAATCTAAGGACGATGGCGAATATGACTTGCCATGCAACACGATGCTGGCTTTTTTTGGCCTTACCATGAAGCTCGGCCCCATCGCGGAATTCGGGCTCAACCTGACGGAAAACCGTATCGCTGTTGATACGGAAAAATTTGAAACCTCAGTACCCGGCATATTTTGTATTGGCGATATGGCGCACTATCCGGGAAAGCTGAAACTCATACTATCAGGGTTTCATGAAGCAGCGCTGATGTCGCACGGCGCGTTTCACTACGTATTCCCGGACAAGAAACTGAAATTTCAGCACACGACGTCCGCAAAAGGCCTACAAGAGCAGATTGCGCGCTGACACGAGGCCATTGCGAAAGAAGTTGCGCCAATCGCCGCCGCTACAATCAAGGCGTGCAGAGTTTTCGTATATTCAGTCGGCTCTTAGCGTTTCAACGACCGTTACCTGTACTTTGCTTTGAGGTTCAGTACACTAACGTTATTATCGCGCTTTCATCGGCTACGTTAGGCCGGATAGGCGAATAAACAATGGTGGGATTTCATGCTTCGATCAATCAAACCCTCTTTTTATGCTTTTATAGCAATTGTCACATCATCGACTGCAAACGCAGCAACAGTCACCCTTTATGATGATCGTACCACGTTCAACACGGCGACAGGTTCATTGACAACAGAAACCTTTGACTTGTTCACAACTGAAACACCCATTCCTGCAAACGTAGGATTCGATTTTGGCGATTTCAGTATAACACCAACGATTGTGAACTTTTCAATTGTCGATCCTGACCCAACAGCGGTTTTAAACGTAAACGGCACGCCCTATGTGCGCGGCATTGGAAATTTTGGCGATACGTTCGCGTTCACGTTCGATACGCCAATTACAGCTTTCGGAATTGACCTAAGCGACTTTAACGACGATCTCCAGCGCACGCAGGTTTCCATTCTCGGTCAGACGATACTACCGCCGGTGACCCAAGGACGACTGCAACGCACTTTTTTGGGATTCATTTCTGATATGGCGTTTTCGTCCGTGACGTTTGAAGTGCTTGATGTGCCGTTCGGCGAAGGCGCTGGCATTGATAACCTCACCTATGGCGTTGCGGCTGTGAACGACATACCACTGCCGGCGGCCTTCCCGTTATTTCTTGCGGGGCTTGCTGGCATTGGCGCTGTAGGGTGGCGGCGAAAGAGGGCTCTGAAACCCTAAGCGCATTAGGACTTCTTTCGTTTCAGCGGCGCGTACGCGCGCGAATATAACGAACGGTGCCTGTCTTCGAGCGCATCACCACTGTGTGGGTGTTCACAAAACCTGGCTCCCACTTCACGCCGTCGAGCATAGTGCCATTGGTAACGCCCGTCGCTGCGAACATAACGTCGCCGGAAGCCAAGTCGCGAAGGTTGTATTTTTTATCAAGCTCTGCAACGCCGATGCGTTCGGCCCGCGCGCGCTCGTCGTCATTTCGGAAGACAAGCCGGCCCTGCATTTGGCCGCCAACGCACCGCAACGCCGCCGCCGCAAGGACGCCTTCCGGGGCGCCGCCCTGGCCAACATAAAGGTCGATACCGGTTGCCGGTTCGGTCGTATGGAAAACGCCGGCGACATCGCCGTCGGGAATAAGAAAAACCCGCGCGCCCATTTTTCTGGCGCCGTCAATCAGTCCTTGATGACGCTCCCGATCGAGAATGCAAAGGGTGATTTCATCAGCGTCGACGCCTTTGGCTTTGGCGAGCGATGCAATGTTGTCCTCGACCGGCGCGTCGAGATCGATGACGCCTTCCGGATAACCCGGACCACAGGCAATTTTGTCCATGTAAACATCCGGCGCATGCAGAAGCGTGCCCCCTTGCGCCATCGCGACCACGGCAAGCGCATTCGCCATGGCCTTTGCGGTCAGTGTTGTGCCCTCAAGGGGGTCAAGCGCGATGTCAATCTTGGGCCCATTCCCGGTGCCGACCTTTTCGCCGATATACAGCATTGGCGCTTCATCCCGCTCGCCCTCGCCGATCACCACCTTGCCGTCCATTTCGAGCTTGTTGAACGCTTCGCGCAACGCCGTCACTGCCGCCTGATCCGCGCCTTCCTTGTCGCCCCGGCCGATCATGGTGGACGCCGCGACGGCTGCCGCCTCCGTGCAGCGGCCGACTTCCATGGTCAGCACACGGTCAAGATAGGTATCCTCGGTCAGCATCAGTCAAATCCTTATTCTTCTAAGCGCGAGCGTGGGCTATCCAACGCATCCCGACTGAAATTGCAATGCAAAACTCGTCGTTATTGAGACTTCAGTCTTGTTCGTCTTGCTGTTGGGCGCGGTCCCGATCGATCGGCGTTCGCCGCTCCCTTGCCGCGATCGCGTTTTCCCGTTCCAGTTGTTCCTTTAGCGCGTCCCGCGCCTCCGGCAAAAGGTCAGCTTCGGTGCGATCGGCCTCTGCAGCGGCGCGTTCTGTGTCAATATCCGTTTCAAGATCATCGCGGGCGCTTTCCAGCGCGTCGGTCAGCGCCGCCTGCTCTTGGGCCGGCATTTTAACGGGCTTTACTGAAGGCGTATCTACGATGCGCGGAAACGGCCTGTCGTCGGCGTCGTAGAGGTCTTCAATGCGCTCCTGGATCACCGGATTGGGCGGCTGATCGCCGGCGAGCTCTTCATATTTGACGAGGCCCGGCGGCGCGAACCGCTTAAGCTGGGCGCTTGAGCAGCCAATCGACAAGGAGGCGGCCGCCGTCATCAGCAGCGCCTTGGCGCTAACGCCGGCAAATGAGCATTTTACACGGTTCACGCGGTAGCCTTATAAAGAAGCCTCAACGCCCCTTAAACCCCTATCCGGAACCATGACGCAAGCAAAAGACGCCGCCGCAACGCCAAAAACCAAGGCCAAGCCGGCGCCGGTCCGCAAGAAAAAAGCCGTCTCCAAAATGGCGGCGCCGAAGCCTTCTGCGGAGAAGCCCAAATCTGCGCATGAAACAGAAGCAACGCCGGAAAAGCCGCTTTACGAGGACTTTGACGCGCTGTCGGAATATCTGACTGAAATCAGCGGCAAGAGCCAAAACGTGGTCAAGGATTTCTTCGCCAAAAACGTCGATATGCGAAAGGCGACGGGCGAATTGCCGGCTGATCCACTCAATGTCAGCGAGTCGTTTAAGGAAATGATGAACGCGCTGTCGGTTGATCCCGGCACCGTGATGCAGCGCCAATTTAATCTCTGGGGCGATTACGCCAAGATGATGGCGACGATGACCCGGCGTATGGCCGGTGAAGAGGTAGAGCCGGCGATAGAGCCAAAAAGAGGCGATCGGCGGTTTTCGCATCCGGCCTGGAACGAAAACCACATGCTGGATTTCATCAAGCAGTCCTATCTTATTATGGGTCGTTGGCTTGAACAGACCGTGTCCGAGCTCGACGGCATGGACGAGCACGATAAAAAGAAAGCGGAATTTTACACCGCACAATTTGTCGACGCGTTTTCGCCGACCAATTTCGCCATGCTCAATCCGGAAGTGGTCGAGGCGACCATCGAGAGCAAAGGCGAAAACCTTCTAAAGGGATTGCGCAACTACCTTGAAGACGTTGACCGCGGCCATGGGGAACTCGCGATCCGTCAGGCCGATCTCGATTATTTCAAGCTCGGTGAGAACATTGCAACGACGCCGGGCAAGGTCGTTTATCAAAACGACGTCATGCAGCTTATTCAATATGCGCCGACAACGGAGAAAGTCGCTAAAACGCCGCTCTTGATCATTCCTCCGTGGATCAACAAATTTTATATTCTTGATCTTCAGGCGAAGAACTCATTCATCAAGTGGATTGTCGCGCAGGGACGCACGGTGTTTTTGGTGTCCTGGGTGAACCCGGAACCCGCTCTCGCCGGCAAAACCTTCGTCGATTACATCAAGGAAGGATTGTTCGAGGCGCTTGACGCCATCAAGGATGCGACCGGCGAAGAAAAGGCCGACACAATCGGCTATTGCATCGGCGGCACCATGTTGGCGACGGCGATGGCGCTGATGGCGCAAAGACAAGACAAGCGCATCAATTCTGCGACGTTCTTCACCGCCCAAAGCGATTTCACTGAGGCCGGCGATCTCCTTCTGTTTGTCGATGACGAGCAACTGGACGCCATAGAAAAGCAGATGGACGCAGCAGGCGGCGTGCTTGAAGGCCGCGCCATGGCGACGACGTTCAATATGCTGCGCTCGAATGATCTCATCTGGTCATTCGTCATCGACAACTACATGAAGGGCAAAGACCCGGCGAAGTTTGATCTCCTGTTCTGGAACTCAGACGCAACCCGCATGCCCAAGAACGTCCACCTGTTTTATCTGCGGGAGTATTATCAGCATAACCGCCTTGCTGAAGGCGAGATGGTCATCGATGGCGAAACCCTCGATCTTGGCGCTGTCGACATTCCCATATTCATGCAGGCCGGCGAAACCGATCACATAGCGCCGCCAAGGTCGATCTACCGTTCCGCAAAACTCTTCGGCGGCGGCAAGGTGCAATATATGCTCGCCGGCTCAGGCCATATTGCCGGCGTGGTCAATCATCCGGACAAGCACAAATATCATCATTCAACGAACACCGCCCTGCCGGAAACCATCGAAGAATGGAAAGAAGGCGCCGAACGTCATCCCGGTTCCTGGTGGAATTACTGGATCGATTGGCTGAACAGTGTCAGCAACGGCGAAACGGAAGCGCGTATTCCAGGCGACGGCGGGTTATCGATTATTGAAGACGCGCCCGGCAGTTACGTGCGTGTGAAGGCCTGACACACACCGCCGTTTACGTTCTGTTAACCAATCCGAATCACTCTTTACCGTAAGGGCGCGGAATAGTTTGACCATCAGCCCAATCCCCGCCCTTTGAGGTCGTGCTCAATGCACGCCAGTGTGGAACTATAGCCGGGGGGCTTAGAATGGGCCGTATGGACTTGACGACGCAGGAGTTACTCCTGCGATTGGGGCCAACTGCGCAATCGCGGCGCGCGCGCGCCGACGCCTTATTCAGACGGCTGCGCTCGGATCAACAAGATCAGATTGCGGAGGCGTTATCGGGCGCGGCCGCGCGTGTCGATCCTGATGCGCTAAAATCAGGAAAGAGCGCACAGAGAAAAACTCGAACGCTGCAATTGCCTGCCGGAAAATAACCGCTTATTGAGCGGCGACAGGAACGCCTTTTCCTTCAAGGAATGGGCGAAGTTCGCCCTTCTCAAACATCTCGCGGACGATGTCACTGCCGCCGACAAATTCGCCTTTGACATAGAGCTGCGGCACAGTCGGCCAATCGGAAAAGTCTTTGACGCCCTGGCGCAGGTCGTCGGATTCAAGGACGTTTGCTGAGCCGAACTCAACGCCGAGATAATCGAGAATTTGCACCACGGCGGACGAAAATCCGCATTGCGGGAATTGCGGCGTGCCTTTCATGAACAGCATCACCGGGTTGGCGTCGATCTGTGACTTGATGGCGTCGTGGACGGAATTGCTCATGACGGTTCCTCTTGGCTTGAAACCGTTAGCTAGGCGCCCCGGATTGCGTCGTCAAGAGCCGCCGGGGCGGCCCATCGCTTTGACCATTTCGGCAAGGCCGGCCTTGAGCGGCGTCCCGGTAAGGATCGCGTCAGCGCTCCGCGGCGTCTTATTAAGGCTTGCCCGCGTGAGTTGTGCGGCCTTGACCGGAAGCCGCAGCCCAAGCCCCTCGCTCCCCTTCACCAGCCCGGCAACAGCATTGACCGGCAGCGGCGCCAGCATCACGCGCTTTCCGATGGCGTCGCCAACCGCGGCGTAGAGTTCGCGCTGAGATATGGCTTCTGGGCCGGCGATAGAGCGCGTCTTGCCGGCAAGCGTCTCGTCAAAAATAACCGCGGCAGCAACCTCCGCTAGATCCTCGTAATAGACCGGTTGCTGCAGGGCGCCGCCAGCGCCTGGCATCGGCGCGACTGGAAACCGCTTCATGAAAGCAGCGAGCCGTGAAAGATTGCCGTCGCCCGGATAGCCGTAGATCATGGTCGGGCGCAAAATCGTCGCCGCCGGCGCTACAGCGCGCACTACGTCTTCCGCGCCTAAAAGTTCCGCATAGACAGCATCATCCGGATCGATTTCGACATTATTGCTGGAGAAGAAGACGGATCTTTGCCCGGGCTTTAGAAACTGCGCGGCTGTCTTCGACGTGGAAAGAATTGGCGTGAAGATCGCAGCGTCGATTTCTGACAATGCCTTCTGCACTACTTCGTCATCCTGAAGATCAAGCCGCTGGAGTTCTGCGCCAGTTTCCTTGAGGACGCTTTCGATGTCAGGCCGCCTTGTTCGCAATGTCGCCAATACGCGATGACCGTCCCGCAAAAGCGATCGAACAATCGCTCCGCCCAGCGCGCCGCCGGCGCCGACTACAAGTATCCGTTTCGATGTCATGCCAGAGAAGGCTTACGCTGCATTGCCCAAACGTCAAACGGCGGCGATGGAGGCGACACGCATATTTCTCAATCGACGCAAATTGCCGGCGCCAGCGTTCCGTTTTCGATCTCAGCATAGCAACCAAAGGGACTGTCGTCCGCTTCGCAAAGGCCCCTCGCCTCGCCCGGCGGCGCGTCATAATCGGTGACGCTATCGTCATTGAGACACCGCCCCTCGCAATCGCTATGATCCGTGCAGGGCGCGCCAGCATCCGCATAAGGAATGGTGCAGCGCGGCATGCCCAGCAGGCCGTCAATGCGCATCTCGCCGCCTTTGGCTTGGCAGGCTTCATGATCAAAATTTGCAATCGCCTCTTCGCGCTGCTCCTCAAGCGATTTGGCCGGCTCGGACGTTCCCTCGTTTTCGGGCGTCGTTGTTTCTTGCGGCGCACACGCCCACAGCAAAGCGGACATTAGCAAAATCAGTAAGTATCGCATGGCGCATCATCTCTGAGATCATTTGAGTGGTATGATAGAACGCTTGCATGAGGCCGACAATTTTGGAAGCCTGCTGGATATCACGATTACAAGCATGCAGGGGGCCGGCGAATGCAATCGATCGTCACTTTATTTGGATTGGTCATCTTCGGCGCAATCGCCTGGGCGCTAGCGCATATTGTTCCGTTATCGGGTTATTTCGCCCAGCTTGAGCCGATGCTTGTCGGCCAATGTGAACGGCTTGATGTTGCGCCGGGAACGGAAGACGTCACCATCGACCCTGAAACGGGACTGGTCTTTGTATCCGCTGCCGACCGTCGCGCCTGGTACAACGAAACCGGCGCTGAAGGAACCAACCCCGCCAATGGCGTTTATGTCTTTGCGTTAGGCGATACAGCGAGCCTGCGCCGTATTACGCCGCCGTCGGATGATTTTCTGCCGCATGGGATCAGCCTTTGGCGTGGCGACAATGGCGAGCGGCGGCTTTTTGTCATCAACCACCCGACCAGCGGCGCGGAAGTGGTGGAAGTGTTTGACGCAAGCGCGATTGCAGACGGCGGCGACCTTGTTCATCTCGACAGCATCTCTTTTCCGGAAATGCACTCTCCTAACGATCTTGTCGCTGTTGGCCCGGACAGCTTTTACGCAACCAATGACCGGGGCTATGAAGAAGGCGTGATGGCGGTGCTGGAATCCTATATGGCGCTGCCCTTCTCAAGCATTGTCTATTACGACGGCGCCAAGGGAAGGCTCATCGAGAAGAACCTTACCTACGGAAATGGGATCAACATCTCTGAAGACGGGAATACGCTTTACGTTGCGGAAGTCCTGAAACGCCGCATCGCGCTCTTCGAGCGTGACATCACAAGCGGAGAAATTACGCGGCGCAGCGCCATTAAAGTTCCGACGGGCCCGGATAATGTCGAAGTGGACGCCGAAGGCATTTTGTGGACGGCGGGACACTCCAGGGTTTTCGATTTTCTGGCCCACGCCAAAGACAAGAATGAAATCGCGCCGTCCCATGCGGTGCGAATTGACCCAGCCGCGGGTGATGTCGAAACCGTCTTTGTTTCAACGGAAGGCGAGATCAACGGCTCGTCGGTCGCAGCCGCCCATGAGGGAACGCTCATCATTGGCGCGGTGTTTGACGGCCATGTCATGATCTGCCCGAATTAAATGATGAAGCGAGTTTAGGGCATTCGCCGCGGCGCAACAACGGAATTGCTTGCTTCGCGGCGCACTTTGCGACGAGTATGTAAGTGAGATGCGCCGATCGATAATTGTTCTCGCAGCGATGGCTGCAAGTTCCGCCTGTTCCAGCACGGATCAAGGCGCTAATGACAATGGCTGGACCGCCGAACAACAAGCCGCCTATGACCAGTGCCTACAGGACAATATGGCCGTCTCTGTCGCCTGGGAGATGATTGAACAATCCTGCCGGGATGAAGTCGACGGCAAGAAAGGCCCGGCCGATCTCTTGTCTGGCGACGGCTAGGTTTTATGGCGAGTTTTCGCGATCATCTTAAAGAAGACGACCAGGCCCGCATCGATGCATTACGCGCCATCATCCGCAATGAAGACAAAGCTATAGCCGAGCGCGAAGGCGCCATGATGAGCGCCAAGGACGCGCTGCTTTACGAAGAAGACAGCGTAATGAAATACGCGCTTGCGCAAACCAAATCCGGTTTTACGTTTCATTCCATGGTGATGTACGCCAACCCGGATATTTTCGCGCTCGCAAAAGATCTTGCCGGCGTTAAGCCGCAAAAAGGCTGTCTTAATATTGCGGACCTTGCCAAGCTGGATGCCCCCGCCTTCACGGAAATGCTGCGCGCCAGCGCCGCCAAAGATTTTTCGCCGGTGATCGCCCATTACAAACGCAAGCAAAAAAGCAAAGCCTGAAGGCGCGACCCGTCTCCGAAACGTCATATATTGTGAGTGGCCTCAGGCCGGCTTTTTATGGTAAACTCCCGTCGGGGCCGACATTGGGGTTTGATTATGCATATGTTTTTTAGAGTTTTGGGCGCGCTGCCGCGCAATATGACCGTGCCGGTCATTGTTTTGGCGGCGGGCTGGTATGGCGGCGCAAAATATGGCGCGCCGGATTACGTCCTCAACAGCATTGACGGCATGATCGCCCAAGGCGGCGACATCGTCAGCGGTTTCCTTGGCGGCCAGGAAGGCGAACCGGCAGCGCCCGCCGAAGGCTAAACCGCTCTTTAATCAGACTACGAATTAAGCTTGTGCGGGAAGCTGGCGCGTAAGGCGTCGACCTCTAATTGTGTCCGCTTTGCGGCGGGCCTTGCGCTAGTTTCGCCGCAATTGCTTGTCACTCCTCCCATTGTCCAACTCAGGCTGGGGCAAGCTTGGAGGACGACATGAACAACATCACAAAATCTGTTATCGCTTTCGTTTTTTCAGCCGCCGCCTTTGGCGGCGCGCAAGCGGCCGCTGAAAACCAGCCGGCCTACGCTCCTGAAACCCACGATCAGCGCTCTTACAACGCCGCCTTTTATAACGATGGTCCGGTGAGCGATCATTACCAAACAGCTGCTCACCGCGGCGACCGGTACAATCGCAGGGACCGCTATGATCGCGGTTATGACCGCTATTCGCGCCGCAGGCCGCACAGCCGTGTTGTGCATCGCGAGACTTACCGCACCAAATACCGCGCGCGCATCGTTCTCGTGGAGGAAATCTACTGGACCCGCAGCGGCCGCCAACAGCTTGTCTGTTCCGTGCTCGTCAAGGGCCCTGAAGCCTATTATGTTCCGCACCGGCGCCTTCGCCGCATCGCCAATCGTGACTGCAGCCCGCGCGCGCGCATTCAATACCTTTAGCTGAGCGATCAGCCATTGGGGAGCGAAGCTTTCGGCGCCATGCGTTCGAAAGCTTCGCAATTTCGCTTGCGCCGCCCGCTGCGCAGGTTAAGTCTTTCCGTCAATATGCATGCGATGATGGAGAGAGAAATGATTCAACTTAGCGACGACATGCGCGACAAGCTCGACGCGGCAGCGTTCCGCCGGCTCCTATCCCATCTCGATAACAACAAAGACATCCAGAACATCGATCTGATGATCCTTGCGAATTTCTGCCGCAACTGTTTGGGCGACTGGTATCGCGAAGCCGCGGAAGCGAACGGCGTTGATATGTCAAAAGACGACGCCCGCGCCCGCATCTACGGCATGGCTTACGGGGAATGGAAAGAAAAATATCAAAAGCCTGCAACACCGGAGCAGATGGCGGCTTTCGACGCGCGACGCAAAGCCAAGGCCTAAAGCCGCTACGTGCCGCTAGTAATTGATTTTAACGCCAATCACCACGCGCGCCGGCTGCGGATAGCCGGGCATGATATGCGCCATCTTTTTTGAATCGTCCCTGAAGTTCGGCGCCGCACTCACTGACGGACCGCCGCCTTGCCGGATCGCCGACAGTTGAAACCGGAAACCGCCGCGCCGCATGGAAAGTGATTCGCGAAAGTCAAAACCATTGCCGCTGACCCGCCCTTCCAGCGGAAAATATTCGAACGCATCGTCTGACATCCGATAGACCGCAGCAGCCGTCGCCGCGCCGGCGACAACGGTCAGCACTTTGTCGGCGAGGCCCGCTGGCTCTGCTGCTTCTACATAACGGTCATGATCGAGGTATTCGGAGACATTCGTCGCGCCCGCCGCGATCAAAAAGAGCGCCCCTGCTGCACTGATGCCCATTGTTCCGCCCCTTTGTGCCGGTTGACCTCCCCGTCAACGCAACGAATTGGTTAATGACGGCGAAACGTGACCAAAACCGGGCGACGAGCGGGTGATTTGGCGGTGGAAAAGGGCGTTCCTTGGGCGTTTCGGGTTTTAGAACCGCACAGAACCGCCTCCCCGGCGAAAGCCGGGGTCCAGTCCAAATGACAAAGTCGCGCTACGCGCGCCATTATTTTTTAAAGCTGGATTCCTGCCCGACCGCGAAGGCGGTCAAGTTATAAATAGCGCGCCTTCGCGCGCGGGCGCAGGAAAGACGGATATTTTCTTTACCCCGCCTTGCGCGCAACGACAAAACGGTTGCGGGCCTTTTTGGGGTAATGGTCAGCCTCGATGATCTCGAACCCGGCGGCGGTAATCATGCCGTCGAGTTCTTCCGTACTGAGCTTAGTCACCACATCGGGCGCCTTGCCCACGAGCTTCATGAGCGGGAGCAAATGGATCATCAGCGCCGGGAAGGATTTCCACTCCTTAAGGCAAATGGTTTTGGAGATGAACAGTCCGCCGGGTTTAACCAGCTTGTGGATTTCGCGAAGGGCTGCGGCCATGTCGTCATGCAAGTGCAAAAAGTTAAACGCCATGACAACGTCAAAGCTTTCCGCCTCGAAGGGATGGTCTTCCAATGTCGCCTGTCGGAGCTCGATATTGTCCGCATTCGCCGCTAGGCGCTTTTCCTCGGCGATCTCGATCATCCTGGCGGAGATGTCGGTTGAGATGAGCCGGCCAACATCGCCGGCAAGCTTCAGGGCCGTCGTGCCTGTGCCGCAGCCAACCTCAAGCGCTACCGCGTCCGCCGGCAGATGCGCGCGCACCCGCGCGAGCGTTGCCTCATAGGCTTCCTCGTCGCGCACCGGCGACTTCGCGTATTTTTCTGCGTTCTTGTCCCAGAATTTTGCTGGCGCGACCATGTCTCCCCGCTCTCCTTTGGCTTACCGAAGGCATGGATAAAGGGATTGCGCAGCGAAGTTACAAGGGGGAAACCCATGGGTGCACTTTATGACTTTCCCCTTCCCGCGGGCTATGATGCGTGCGTCGTTGCACTGATTAAGGAGGGAGAAATCATGAAACGATTATCAGCACTCGTCGCAGCAGGCCTCGCATGGGCCGCCTTTATGGTTCCGGCTTTGGCCGGCGACAAGCTCGTCATGCGCGGTACGGAACCGACCCGCGTCGAATATGACGGCGGCAAATGGTTTGTCGCCGACAGTTTCAGTTTCGGCGTTGAACGGGAGATGAAAGAAGG
>JANQOV010000104.1 GCA_028285645.1 Hyphococcus sp. | reverse complement strand
TCGTTCACCGATGAGCCACACGCAGCCCTCTTTTGTGATGGCGAGAACTGGCTCAAGGCGAAGGGGCTTGTATTGGCAAACCCAATCGCGTCTGATCTTGGCGCCATGCGACCGTCAATCCTGCCGAATCTGATTGCGGCGTTGCAGCGCAATGCGGATCATGGCCGTGGTGATCTTGCGTTATTCGAAGTGGCGCCGGTTTATCTTGGCGATCAGCCAACGGAGCAATTGACCGCTGCGTCTGGGGCAAGGCGCTCTAATCCCCCGCGTCATTGGCGAGGAACGAAACATCAAGCTGATCTGTTCACGGCTAAAGCAGACGCCATCGCTGCTTTGGAAGCTGCGGGCGCGCCGGTCGCCAGCCTGCAAGCGACGGCTGATGCGCCCGCCTGGTATCACCCCGGCCGGTCAGGTGTTCTAAGATTGGGGCCTAATGTCCTGGCGCATTTTGGAGAGGTTCATCCTCGCGTGCTTAAAGCGCTGGATATTGATGCGCCGATCTTTGCATTCGAAGCGTTCCTCGAGCGCATCCCCACCGGCAAATCGAAAGCAACCAAGACCAAACCAGCGCTCGATGCGTCTGAGTTGCTGCCATTGTCGCGCGATTTTGCGTTTGTGGTCGATGAAACGGTTGCGGCGGATGCAATTTTAAAAGCTGTGCGCGGCGTAGATAAAAAACTGATCGCCGGCGTAAATATTTTCGACGTCTATCAAGGCAGAGGCGTTGAGGACGGTCAGAAATCAGTCGCGGTCGAAGTGATGTTGCAACCGAGGGAAAAGACGCTAACCGATGAAGAGATTGAATCGATTTCTGAACGGATTATAGCGCAGGTCGCAAAAGCGACGGGCGGCGCGTTGCGGCATTAATCATCGCCGAAATTTTGAGTTAACGATTTCTTCGCAATAAAGCCGCGTTTTCGGTGCGGTCGTTAAGGGTTTATCCAGATCAGTAATGCTACTGTAAGTTGCAACCAATGCTAGGTACATCTTATGGGAGAGCAATTCGAGCGTCGGGCGTATCCGCGTCTTCCCACCAACATTAAAGCCCGGTTTTTGATCAATGGCGAGACCGCGGGGGAGGGATGTGTGACGGACCTGTCGGCGGGCGGCATGGGCATCAAGACGCCGGTGAAAGCGGGTGTTGCCGATCACGTTGTCTTGCATCTCGCGGGCGGTATGCGCTTTGACGGCCGAGTTGTACGGATTACGCGTGAGGGTTTCTCGTTGGTGTTGGACGTAAGCGATGCGCGTCGAAGAAGCCTCAAAAGAAAGCTCGACTCGTTTTTCGGCGCTGAAGATCCGCCGGAAGAGTTAGCAATAGAGCGGCGATTGTCACCACGCATCGCCGGGCCCGAGGAATACAGCATATGCCTTACGGACACCGACGAGTTGAAGTGCCGTATTATCGATATGTCGTTAGTTGGCGTCGCCATGAAGGTCGATGGCGAGCTTAAGCTGGGCGACAAGGTCACCATCGGCAAAACGGCGGGTCGTGTCGTGCGATGCGATGGCGACATATACGGCGTTGAGTTCGATACGCCCTGGCGTCCGCATCAGTTTCATGCGCCTGAGACGACACAAGAAAGAATGCGTCCGCGCATTGACGCAGCGGCAGCCGAGAAGAAGCCTATCGCGCGAAAGCGGGCGTGATCGCCAGCCAAAAAACCGCGTCAATCACTTACGCATGGCTTGCCTGTGGCGCGATCCGGGGATATGGAAAGCGGCTGATTTCCATAGGAATATGCCGCATTAGCTCAGCTGGTAGAGCACATCATTCGTAATGATGGGGTCAGGTGTTCAAGTCACCTATGCGGCACCATTTTCTTTCAATAGAATCAGTATCTTATAATTCAGGATGACGCTCTCACGTGGCTAGCATAGTGTGTAAAATACTAGCACAGTGCTAGCACAGTCCAATTTTCGTGCCTTGAATTCATTGGATTTTTTTTGAGGTTATGTGCTCCCAAAGCACAAAACTAGCACAGCTGGTCAGCACATAACCTTGGAGAAAGATGGATTAAGGTGTCTCAATTCCCGCCTAGCCATGAAGACGCCGTCCACTATTTCCGCCGCAAGGGAAGCGACAATATTCACATTCGGTTTTCCGTATACGAACAAGGAAAGTCGAAGCAGATTAGGCGCTCAACGGGCGAGACGGACTATAAACGCGCCAAAGCAGCGGCTGATAAAATCTACAAGCGCTATCTAGGTCGAGCGGAAGCAGGGCAGAAACTTTCCGTTGCCAGTTTCCGCAAGATTGCGTCGGGCTTCATTGATGAACTGGAAGCGCGTGTTGATGAAGACGAAGTCACATTTGACGCCTTTAAACAGGTAAAGAGCCGCATTGAACGCTTCTTCTTTGGGTTCTTTGGCGACACTGCCATTGAAGACATTAAGCAGCACAACATCGATAACTATGTGAGATGGCGAAAAACCTATTGGACGACGGGGCCGGGGAAATCCATTCAAAGCATTAAGTACAAGCGTGGCGAACAAACGATTATTTCGCCGGTCTCGAAACGAAAGCCCTCACACGCAACGGTCCTAAAAGAGTTAAACACCCTGCGCTCCATATTCGACTACGCCGTACGGTCAGGCTTCATATCGGAGCATGACAAGCTTTCCATCAAACCGCCGCGCGGGGAGGCAGGGAGGCGCCCAAGCTTTGAGCATCACGAAATCCAAGAGCTGCTCAATTACCTGCTAGAACGGATATCGGAAAACAATCTCACAGAAGTCCAGCGCCTGAAACGCTATCAGCTATGGGCCTATGCGGTTATCGCATCGTCAACGGGTATGCGGCCTTCAGAGATCGTTGGCCTTAAGTGGAGCCAAGTCATCGGTATGCTCAAGGGCAAAGAGGTACCCCTAAAGAAACTAGAAAAAGCGCCCATTAAAGACATAGATATCCGTTTTGAAATCTGGGACACAAAACGCGATCGCCCGCGCCGCATTGTTCCTCTCAAGTCAACGCCGGCAACCATTCTCAACCTGTGGGAGTTTAGCGGTAAGGAGACCGGCGACATACGTATCTTTGCTGATCGTAATGGCGACGCCGTCAAAGGCTTTGGCAGGGAACTCACAAGCGCATTCGACAAGCTCGGTATTCGTGAAACAGGAACCGGCGAACGCCGCACGGCTTACTCATTCCGCCATTATTACATCACGCAAATGTGCCGTGCCGGAAAATCCCCTGCCTTCGTCGCTATGAATGTCGGCACGTCCATCGATATGATCGAGCGGTTCTATCTCCACGGCGACGTTGAGCAATATGCAGAGGAACTTGGGGAGTTTTAGGCGGGAAGCATCTAAAGGCGTATCCGCGCAGCGCTGTTGGATGTCGGCTGCGCGCGCAAAGCGGTCATTACATGTTGTAGGATCGACTGTGCGTTATTGGCCTTTTGAGCGATAAATTGCCTAAGCATACGAATGTTCTAATTCTGGTTCTGTACCGCTGTCAGTCGCGCAAGCCACTCGCATTGTTTTCACTTACGCTCGGAAATTCCTGCAGAATTGGCAACTTGGACTGCAGAAAAGGCTCATCATTTCTTGTATGCGCCACGACTCTCATGACCGCTGTAATAAAGTGACAGAATCTCTCAGTCCCATCCGAGTTCTTTGCATCAACGGACTCCAGTTCTTTGCCGTGCCAGAGTTCTGTGATTTCGCAATAGGGCCAAAACGCATTTAGGAATCGTCTAGGCGAATAATAATGCAATATGTGCCCAGGGCGGTCAGGAGAATTATACTCAGCTTTCAAAGGTAAACCGTCTTTGTCATACACCACATTTTCCAAGCTCTCTGCACTGGCGTCGTAGTCGTGATAACTTCTTGCACCAATAACCAAGAACCCATCTAAGTTTACAGACCTGACCATGCTTTGGACTGCCTGGGGTAGCTGTGTTTTTGGATCGAGTAGATGCAACATGCGATGTGAATAGGCACCGGCAAGCTGCCCCAAAACACCAAAACCAATTGATGCCCGAACTAGTGAAATGCCTTCCAGTGGAGCCCTCCCTGGTTTCTTTCGTCCAGGTAGTTGGCACAGTCTTTTGTAAGTGGAGCTAAACCCAACTTGCGATAGTTCAACACCCGCTAGCCGCTTGCGTCGTTGCGCGAGCCAAACTAAATCCCGTCCATAACCAAAACCAAACTCTGCAACAGTGCCATTCATGGGCAATCGTTTATGAGCTAATTTAACCGTTTCACTTGGCGCGCTTCCCCACGGTTCCTTTTCCTTTAGTAGGCGTTGCTCCCATAGCGGAAGAGTTGTGAAATCGGAATAAGTAGATAGTCCATTTTGCACTCCTTCTAGAAGGCTCTCGGTTGTCCAGCCGCCGTCTAATAAGGATTGAATTTGCGAACTGGTAAGTTCAGTCGTTAGCTCAATAATTTCGTGAACAGCTTTCGCTGTAACTTTGCTCATCGTAATTAACGCCTACATTTGAAGTCGGAACACTTCTTCTTGGACCACCTTAGATCATAGGCAGCGTAAGAAACAGCACTCAATCCAACGGTTCAGACTTCCAGAAACTCTATTTCCGCAGTCGCCACTCTGTCCATTGCGATAACCCGGTGATAGCAGCTCGTGTGGGGTTCTTGTGAAGTCAATTGAGGGATGCCAAAGATCGACGAAGACCGCTTACTGAGTCTGATCTTGACGTCCGCTGCGCGCGCAAAAGCAGACATCGAAATTCAATGTAGCGGAATTTCCGTGATTGGCCCAAATCGGTGATTCAAGAGCAACAGACTGAACGGCGCCTTGACTTTCAATTCTTATGTCAATGTTTCTGACGCCGAGAAGCAGTGTCGTTATTGTGCTTGCCTCGATTTAAGTACCCAACCAACTATTCACCCATGCTTTCAGGTCATTCCAATCCGTATACTCTTCTTCTTTAGAACTACCTCCGGGGCTTTCCCTAAGGCTGTCGAAGATCCACCCATATTACGTTAGTGATACCAAACTAAATGCAAAATAGGTTGGTGAGTGGAGCAAAAAGAAACACCCATTGGCGCTGCGGTTGCCCCAGTGGATTGCTTTATGACATCAGAGGCACCTGCCTATGTCTATATCATTGATGAGCAATATTTTGAGAAACGGCGGCCAAACACGCTTCGTTAAAATGACACTTTCGATCACGTCGAGTTGCTTGCGAAATCGCAACCACCGGTTATGGTTTAGATGGCTTCGCTGTAACCGACGAGTTGGGGATACGATGACAAGATTTGCTTTTGTTTTCGCCGCAGCTGCGCTTTGCGCGACCTCTGCGGCAGCTGACACCAAACTTCTTCGCTTTCCCGATATCCACGGCGATAACGTGGTGTTTTCCTATGGAGGCGACATTTGGATCACGAGTTCAAGAGGCGGCAGCGCCCGGCGCGTGACTTCTCATCCGGGCGTTGAACTGTTCCCGAGATTCTCGCCGGACGGACAGTTCATTGCATTCACAGGCCAATATGGCGGTGATGAGCAGGTCTTCGTGGTGCCCTCAAGTGGCGGCGAGGCGCGTCAGCTGACATATTATCCCGCGTCGGGCCCGCTTCCGGCGCGCTGGGGTTATGACAATCAAGTTCAGGGTTGGTCTCCCAATGGGACGTCGATTGTCTTCCGATCCTTGCGCGATGCTTCCAGTCTGACGGACGGCCGCCTCTACACGGTGCCGGTCTCAGGCGGTTTGCCCGAAGCGCTGCCGATGACAATATCAGGCGCAGGCATCCTGTCGCCCGATGGCGCACAAGCACTGTTCTCACCGCTGATGCGGGATTTCCGCACCTGGAAGCGCTATGAGGGCGGTTGGGCCCAGGACCTCTATATTTTCAATCTGGATGGATCGGGATCAGTCAACATCACCGATCATCCGCGCACGGACCGAGACCCCATGTGGATCGGCGACACCGTTTACTTCGTTTCCGACAGGGATGATTACCTCAATATCTACGCTTACGCGCCGGATACAGGCGAGACCCGCCAGGTCACCAGCTATGTTGGCTCGGACGTGCGTTGGCCCGGCGATGATGGCGAGCGCCGGATTGTTTACGAGCTTAACGGCGCACTTCGAATACTAGACGTTGAGAGCGGCGAGGACACAGCTATTGAAGTCTTCGTCGGCGATGATGAAAGCCTGACCCGGCCGCGCTTGATGGACGCCTCCGGCGATGTTCGCGGCTACGCGCTCAGTCCTGACGGGGTGCGCCTGGCAGTGGCGGCGCGCGGTGACGTTTTCTCGGTTCCGGCGGAGGAAGGCATTACCCGGAACCTGACGGCTTCACCGGACGCTCATGAACGGGAGGTTGCGTGGTCGCCCAAGGGGGATCTTATAGCATTCGTGTCCGATGTGTCCGGCGAGGAACAAATTTATGTTCGCGACGCCCAGGGCAAAGCGGCGGCGCGCCAGCTCACCAAGACGATTTCGCGCCGTATTTACAATCCGGTCTGGTCGCCCGACGGTTCGAAAATCGCCTTTGGCGACGCTGAGGCACGTATCTTGGTTGTCGACGTGCGGAGCAGCAGGGTGCGCGAAGTCTATGATGACGCCGGCTTCCATCAACATGATTATGATTGGTCGCCGGACAGCCGGTACCTTGCGTTTTCCGCCCAGGAGCCCCTATCGCGCGGCCTGTCCTTCCGGTCGCTGCATATCTGGGACAGTAGAAGCGGTGACAATGAGCGGGTCACCGAGCCAATGTTCTCGGAGTATAATCCCCGATGGTCCGACGACGGAGAGCATCTTTTCTTCTTGTCGCGGCGGGAATTCGCGCCCCTGATCGATACGCTTGAGTGGAATTACGCCCACCACCGTGGCGTCGGCGTATTCGCTTTAGCCTTGAATAAAGACAGCCCCAACCCGTTCCTTCCCGAGAACGCGGAGGTAGACCTCGATGCCGGCGATAAGGACGGAAACGGTGACGATGAAGGGAAGGACGACAAAACCGTCACTGTGAAGATCGACTTCGACGGCCTCTCCGAGCGCGTCATCCGCGCGCCGATTGAAGCGGACAACATCAGTGCGCTCGCGCTCGCCAAGGGCCACATCATCACACAGCATGGCGGCGCATTTCATTATGGCCGGCCCTCTGGCGTTGAGGATGTGCTGCGCGCTTATAATTTGAAAGACCGGAAAAGCTTCGACATCGTCGAGGGCCTCGATAGCTTTAGCCTTGCAGCCAATGAGCTAATGCTGGCGATTTATAAGGAGGGCGGACTTCAACGCTTGAAGATCGCCGAAGGCGACAAGGATGAAAAATCCGTATCTCTGTCGGATGTGAAAACCCGGATGGTGCCCCGCGATGAGTACCGACAGATTTTCGATGAGACCTGGCGGCGCTTCCGCGATTACTTTTACGTTGAAAACATGCACGGCTATGACTGGGACGCGCTGAGGGAGCAGTATCGTCCGTTGGTCGACGATGTCGCACACCGCGATGATCTGAACTACCTGATTGGGGAAATGATCGGGGAGCTCAATGCGGGCCACGCTTATAAAGCCGGCGGCGAAACCGATGCGCCGGACCGCCCGCAAACGGCCCTGCTTGGCGCAAGGCTCGAGCTCGATCAACGCGCCGGTCGCTATCGCTTCGCCGAGATCTTCGACGGCGAAGCAGCGGAGCCGAAATATCGCTCCCCCCTCAACGAGGTTGGTATCGATGTCGAAGGAGGCGACTATCTTCTCGCGGTTAACGGACGCAATCTCGGCCGTAACGACAATGTTTACGCATTGTTGCAGGGTTCAGCCAACGGCCTGGTGGAACTCACCGTGTCCGACACTGCGAACGGAAGGGACGCACGCCGCGTCATCATTGACCCGCTCTCGAGTGAGGACAATCTGCTTTATTATCGTTGGGTCGAGCGTAACCGATCCCGCGTTGATGAGGCGACCGACGGTCGGCTCGGCTATATGCATATTCCGGATATGGGCTCGGCCGGCATTTATGAGTTCACGCGGCAATACTACAGCCAGATCGCTAAAGAGGGTCTTGTCGTAGATGTCCGACAGAACGGCGGCGGCAATGTTTCGCAAATGCTGATTAATCGCTTGGATCGTGAACTGATCTTTACCGGGTACGCAAGAGGCCTCGACATTACGGACACTTATCCCAATGCAGTGTTCATTGGCCCAATGGCGGCCATCCTCGACGAAGACTCAGCGTCCGACGGAGACATCTTCCCCGCGGCGTTCCAGGCGCGCGGGCTCGGCCCCCTTATTGGCAAGCGTTCCTGGGGCGGCGTGATCGGGATCACGAGCCACGGCCCTCTGATGGATGGCGGCTCGGTCTTCGTTCCGCAATTCGGCTTTGCGGACGCCGAAGGAAACTGGACGATTGAGGGCGTCGGCGTCGCACCGGACATCGAGGTGGATAATCCGCCGGAAGCGCTATTACGCGGCGAAGACCCGCAGCTCGACCGCGCCATTGCGGAGGTGGAACGCCAACTGCAAACGACTAATCCATCCTTGCCGCCTCGACCGGCCGATCCGAACAAAACTCCGTCAAGATAAGGCCGCCGATACTTGTAATCGGTTTGGCGCCTTTCCCCGCATGCCAGATTTGATCGTTTGCGTCCGGCCAACGTTCTTCTCGAATGTTGGCCGGACGCAGAGAAAACAAATTGTCCGCTTTGTTGCTGATAAATCACATCGCGGCATCGAGGCTGACTGCCTTTTACGAACGACATTGGACCAACTCAAGATCGTATTGGAATACACCGCACATTTTGATGGTAGTTTCAAATACGTGATGGCGCTTGCTGACAAGGTGCGCAAACGCCAGACAGTTCAACAACCCGATGCTTGACAGCGAAGCCGAGGCGTTCTGCATCCTGATTGATGAGCTGCTCGACCGCCGCGTTTTCTATCTCCGTTGTGTCGCCACACCCATCACAAACCAGGAAAACGCAAGTGTGGTCATGCTCAGGGTGCGTGCATGCGACGTATGCATTGCGGCTCTCAATACGCGCGGCAACGCCAAGCTCACACAGAAAATCAAGGGCTCGGTAAACGCTAGGCGCGGCAATCTCACGACCGAATAACTCTGATATAAGGTCTCGCATCTCATAAGCGCCGAGCGGACGGCTCGCTGACCAAAGCGCCTTGAGCACCGCTATGCGGAGCGGCGTCATCCGCGCGCCGTTCACGCGGCAGAACGCGACGGCGGAATTGACACTCTCTCTTATCCGAGAATGAGTTTGTGGCTCAGAACGCGCCTTGTTCGCTTTGTCTTTACGTCGTGACATACGCAGAACCGCACTTTTCGAAATGATATAATGTTGCACTAGAAGATACATTGTACTATTTTGAAAATCAATTCTCCTTTCATCTCATCATATTGGAAACTCGATGCTCACAGCTTCAATCGCAGATAATCGCCTGCCCGTAACCGTCCTGTCTGGCTTTCTCGGCGCAGGCAAAACGACATTGCTAAACCGTGTTTTGAACAACCGAGACGGTCGGCGGGTTGCGGTGATCGTCAATGACATGTCTGAAGTGAATATTGACGCCGACCTCGTGCGCGCTGGTACAGAACTGAGTCGAACAGATGAAACGCTGGTCGAGATGTCGAATGGGTGCATCTGCTGCACATTGCGCGATGATCTTTTGGCTGAAGTCAAAAGGCTCGCCGCCGAAGGTCGCTTTGATTATCTGCTGATTGAATCGACAGGGATATCCGAACCCTTGCCAGTAGCAGCTACCTTTGATTTTCGTACCGAGGAGGGAGAGAGCCTGTCCGACGTTGCCCGGATCGACACAATGGTCACAGTGGTCGATGCGGTTAACCTCCTGAAGGATTTCTCAAGCCATGACTTCCTTCGTGATCGAGGCGAAGTCATGGGTGAAGAGGATGAGCGCACCCTCGTTCATCTCCTCACTGACCAGATCGAGTTTTCGGATATCGTCATCCTCAATAAGGTCGATGACGCAAGCAGAGAACAAGTAGACGCCGCGCGCAAGATTATTCGCAGTTTGAACGCGGATGTTCGAATTATCGAAACGAGTTATTCTAACGTGCCAGCGGATGCGATTTTAGACACCGGCCTTTTCGACTTTGAAAAAGCGCATGAGCACCCAATGTGGGCCAAGGAACTGTATGGATTTGCCGACCATACGCCGGAAACGGAAGAATACGGCGTAACATCTTACGTCTACCGCGCGCGCCGTCCGTTTCAGCCTGAAGCAATTCATGCCCTATTGAATGGCCCGCTACCTGGCGTGATCCGTGCGAAAGGTCATTTCTGGATTGCGACGCGCCCCAAATGGGTTGTGGAATATTCGCTGGCGGGTGCGCTCTCGAGTGTTACCCCGCTCGGAACCTGGTGGGCGAGCGTGCCTAACGAGCGCTGGCCGGAGGGTGAACAGTTCGAAGCTTATGTGAAGGAACATTGGCAAGAACCGTTTGGCGACCGTCGGCAAGAAATTGTCTTTATCGGCGCTGGAATCGACTGGCCGGCGCTAAAAGCCCGCCTTGACGCCGCCTTGTTGTCCGAAGACCAAGAATATTCTCCTGATGCCAAGTTCCGAATGCCGGACCCTTTTCCGCGTTGGGTCACGCAAATGGAAGCGTGACGGATTGGTTGGGGCGGCGATATGCAACAGACCACTGACTCAACCTTGGATGCGTCCGCTACTGGACTATCGTTGTTATGTCTTATCCACTGTCTCATGCTTCCGGTCGTCGGGGCTTTTCTTCCCTTTGCGGGCGTTCTGGCGGAGATGGAATGGATTCATAAAGTGCTGGTACTTACTGCTCTTCCGATTACCGCGCTGGCAATCATCCGCCATCAGAACAGCAAGATCGGTGTCTCTTTCATTCTGCCGGCGGTTCTGGGGCTGTCTCTCTTGTTGGCGGCGGCCTTTGTCGAGCAACTTGAGGAACTCGAAACACCGCTGACAGCAATCGGTGCCGTGTTTCTCGCCGCGGCGCACATTTGGCGCTGGATAAACCGGAACGCTGTCCAATAAGGCATACAGCGTGTTAAAACCCAAACACGCTGCCGGAGGGGCGACTGTTGCGATTGATTGTCAGAATTTTGATTGGCGCCGCGGTGTTGGCTTCGATTGCTCTTGCGACAACGTGGTTATTCTTGCCTGGATTGAATGACCGTCAAACGAAAGGGGAGCTAGCGTTACCCGGCTTGAAAGCGCCTGTGCGTGTCATACGCGATGAGTATGCGACACCTTACATTTACGCCGAAAGCATCGAGGACGCATTGCGGGCCCAAGGGTTCGTTGCGGGCCAGGATCGGCTCTTTCAACTCGAAACATCGAAAAGGGCGGCTACTGGACGGTTGGCTGAGATCTTCGGCGCTGGTGAAAACGATGCCGTCCTCAATCTCGATCGCGAGGCGCGGGTGATCGGTTTCCATCGACTGGCGGCGAGACAAGAAGATATGTTATCGCCGGCTGCGCGGCGTAGTTTGGAAGCTTATCTCGAAGGGCTAAATGCTTATGTCGTTTCGCGGCACAATACCCACCCAATTGAATTTAAGCTCGCCGGTTTTGATCCGGAGATCTGGACTGTAACAGACCTTTTAGCAGTGACATTTTATTTGGGGTGGGCCAGCTCAGCGAATTTTGACGCTGAGCTCATAGCGCACCAGGTTATCCAAAGCGTAGGTACGCAGGCGTTTCAACAAATCGCTCCGCTCACTGTCAATCCGGACGATCTTACACGATTGACCGAAAGCCGCGCGATTGGAACAACGCTGCATCGTTGGGCTGGCGCGACAGCAGCTCCGGCGGAGTGGACAACCGGCGGTTGGCGTCAGCAGGGTTTTGGCGGTAGCAATAACTGGGCAATTAGCGGCGCAAAAGCCGGGTCTCCCGCAGCGATTGTTACTAACGATCCTCATCTCGACAGCCGAATCTTACCGGGGCCTTGGCATCCTGTTGGTCTGATTACGCCAACCATGCGCGTTGTTGGAGTTAGTGCTGGTCTTCCAGGTGTCGTCATCGGGCGCAATGATCACGTCGCTTTCGGGGTAACCAATGCCTATGCGGATGCGGTGGATCTGTATGTTGAAACATTAGATCCCGACAACGCCGACCACTATTTGGAAGGTGATCAGTCTTTCCCCTTCGAAACCATCACCGAGACCATCCGCATCAAGGACAGCGCCGCTGATGACGGTTTTAGAGATTTTCCGATTGTCGTAAGGCTCACTCGCCGCGGGCCGCTGATCACCGATCACAATCCCGAATTGGGGAGCGGCTTCGTTTTATCGATGCGCTGGGCCACAGCTGAGTTTATGGGATCGGAGCTCGGCCTTGATTCATTGATGACGGCGCGGACCATTGAGGACGCACTTACGGCAATAGAATCGGTTCGGGTCGTATCGCTTAACTTCGTGGTCGGGGACGTCACTGGCCGGATAGCCCGTCGCGCGAGCGGCGTCGCCCCAATACGGTTGCGCGGCGATGGCATGTCGCCGTTTCACATTGTTGACGGAGTCGATAACTGGGGTGGGCGCATTCCGCCAGAGCGCATGCCAGGAGAAATCGACCCGGAACGCGGATGGACCGGAAGCGCCAATCATATGACTGCCTCGGCTAACTACCCATTTGTCTATACGACCTTTGCATCGCCGGCTTTCCGCTATCGTCGGATGCAAGGACTTTTTGAAAATCCGCGGATCACGGCTGCAGATTCTTGGGCGGCGCAGTACGACACACTCAATCTGTTCGCTCGCGACATAGCGCCGATCCTGTCTGACGCGTTGGCGGAAGCTGAAGATGCTGAACTTCGCGATCTCGGAGAAATTCTCGCGAATTGGGATTACCGAGACGATTATCGCGAATTGGCGCCGACATTGTTCCAGGAGGTCGTTCGTCAGTTGGCGCAGCTGACCTTCGAAGACGAACTCGGACCCGACGCGACAGCAGCCTATTTGTCCAACTGGTACATTTGGCAAGAGCGGTTTAACGCGATGGTGCAAGCGGGCGACTCGAACTGGTTCGACGATACGCGTACACAGGAAATAGAAGATCTTTCAGCGATGGTTCGGCGCGCCGGTAAAGCGGCACTAGAAAGGCTTACCAGTGCAAACGGAACAAATCGCTCTAAGTGGCGTTGGGGCGAGGTCCATCAGCTGCGCTTTCGCGGGCCGCTTCGAAGGGAGGGGCTCGTTGGACGACTTACGGGAAATCGAAACGTTTCGATGTCGGGTTCTGGCGAGACTCTGATGCGCGCGCTTTATCCCTATAGTGAGCCCTTTGACTCTAAATGGTTTGCATCGCTTCGTATGACAGCGGATTTGAATGATCCGGAAAAAGTCCGCGCGGTGCTGCCGGGCGGAGCAGTAGGCCGAACGTTCAATCCCCATCTTGCTGATCAAATGGCTCACTGGGCGAATGAAAACGCCGAGATCTACTGGTGGTTCAGCGACGAGGCGATTGAGGCCAATGCTGAATCGGTCCTGTTGTTGACTTCGTCAGAACACTAACGGAAATGGGTCAATTCGTCTCCCCAGCACCGTCACGGATCGCAGGACCGACGATTGGTTGTCGCTACCGATCAGTGCTGGCGGGTTCATCGCCATTGCCAATATAGCGGTCTAACCAACTAAGGACTTCGCGGTGCCACTGGACGGAGTTCTGCGGCTTCAGAACCCAGTGGTTCTCGTCGGGGAAGATAAGAAACTGGCTCTCAATGCCCTGGCGTTGGAGCGCTGTGAATGCGGCAAAGCTTTGTTCAGGCGGCACGCGGTAGTCCTTAAGCCCTTGGATCACCATCATCGGTGTTTTCCATTTGTCGACATGGGCGACCGGGTTCCAGCGTTCGTAGAGGCTGGCGTTCTCAAAATACGGGCCTGAGAGGTCCCACTCGGGGAACCAAAGCTCTTCCGTTGAATAATAAAATGAGCGCAGGTCGAAGAGCCCGTCGTGATTGACGAGGCAGTCGAACCGGTCCGGCCAGTTTCCTGCAATCCAATTGATCATGTAGCCGCCATAGGAGGCGCCGAGCGCACAGACTTTTTCACCATCAAGCCAGCCATATTGTTCGATCGACGCGGCGAGACCTAACTGGAGATCGACAAGGGGTTTTCCGCCCCAGTCGCCATTGATTGAATCTGTGAACGCCTGTCCGTAACTGGTCGATCCGTGGAAGTCGATAAAGACAACACCGTAGCCGGCGCCCGCATAAACTTGTGGATTCCAGCGGTAGGACCAACCTTCTGAGAAACTACCCTGTGGGCCGCCATGGATGATAAAGGCGATCGGGTAGTGCTCGCCTTCTTGAAAGCCGGCAGGTTTCATGACGTAGCCATAAACAGTCGCGCCTTCCGCGCCTTCGAACGAAAATTGTTCGTAAGCGCCCATCTCGATACCGGCGAGCGCTTCGGCGTTCGCTTCTGTCAGTTGGCGTTTTTCTCCACCGCTGAGCGGGACAGCGAATAAATCCGCCGGGCGGTTGAGCGCCCGCTCGACAAAAACGAGGCTATCGCCCGCAATAGCGGGCGCATTTGCACTGAACCCTTCGGTGACGCGGGACACCTTGCCATCGGATACCGACACGCTGAAAACTGGGTGAGTTCCGACATCGCCCGCCGTGAAGATCACGCTCTTCCCATCTGGCGCGATTACCGGCTCGCTGACCGAGCGGTCGAAGCCCTCAGTCAAGTTGTGCATGTCGCCGCTCGCAAGATTCATCAGTATAAGGTCAGTCTGGTCGGACTCGTAACCGGCGCGCGCCATTGAAGTGAAAGCGAGCGTTCCGCCATCGGGCGAGAGTGTCGGCGCGCGGTCCTTGCCGTCCATGCCTTCCGTCAGAAGGACTGGCTCTACTCCGCCAGTCACAGCAACGCTATAGATGTCGAAATCCACTGAACGAGGCTCCTCCGGGCCGGCTTTGCGCATCGAGAAATAAACGGTTTCGCTGTCTGGTGAGATTACGAATGCGTCTCGTCCGCCAAAAGGAACGCTTGGCACGTCGCCAACGAGGCTGCCCATAATGCGGACCGGATCGCCTGCGTTCATGCGACGCCCCTCGATCGGCGCGGAGAAAAGCATCTTTCGGCGGCCGTCCTTGAAGCTGTCCCAATGTCTGACGAAAAGGCTCTCGTAGAGCATTCCGGTTTCAGGCCTATCTTCTGCTTCTTGAAGACGGTCGGCGGTGCACTGAAGAGTATCGCATTCCGGATAGATGGCGGCGGCGAAAACGATCCGCTCTCCATCGGGCGCGAGCCGGAAGGTTGCAAGATTTACCGGATAATCGGTCACCTGCCGCGCGCGGCCGCCGGACGCCGACTGGCGCCATACCTGACTAGAGCCGGAGCGAGAGGATAGAAAATAGATTGTCTCGCCGTCAGGGCTCCATTGCGGCTCGCTATCGCTTTCCGGCTCATCAGTGAGCCGCAACGGTTCGGCTCCTTCGGTAAGTGCGAGAACGAAGATGTTTGTATCGCCGCGATTTGCCTCAAGATCAGCTTCGCGCACCACAAAGGCGACGCGATCGCCGCTGGGGCTCGGCACGGGGCCGCTCACGCGGTCAAGGCTATGAAGCGTTTCAATGGTCAGGCCCTCAGCGCCGGCGACGCCGATTCCGGAAATAGCGGTCGCTGACAAAAGTGCGGCGAACCGCTTTAACATGCGCAACATGAGTGGATTATCTCCCCATTGTTTCATTGAGCGGTGAGCCCCATTCCGGCAGGTTTACCTCCGCCAGTTTGCTGATCATCGCGTCGCCCCGCGAGCGGCTAAGAGTGAATTTTGACAATTTTATAGCTTGCCAAGCAACCCCTTATCTCGCAAGCCTTTCGATCGTGTGAGGTCATTTCGGAGGGGTGTTATGAAACGAACATTCGCATCATTGGTTTTGGCGGCGAGCTTTAGCGTCGGGGCGTCAGCTAACGACGATCCAAGACTGTTTTCCGCAGCGGATGTGTTCGAACTCGAATGGGCGGACGAACCTCGCATCTCGCCTGATGGACGGCAGGCGCTCTATTTGCGGCGGTTCAACGATGTAATGACAGATCGAACGCGCTCACATGTCTGGCTCGTAAACCTGGACGGTGACCCGACCCCTTTGAACGCAGCCACGAACAAGGAAACAAATGGCTGCATTCAAGGAGATAGAGAATGTCGGGAAAGCGATATCGCCCAGAAGAAATC
>JANQOV010000087.1 GCA_028285645.1 Hyphococcus sp. | reverse complement strand
CCGTGCACAAGGCGCAAGGCAGCCAGTGGGACAATGTTGTTCTTTTTGACGAAAGCTGGATGTTCAGGGAGCACCAGGCCCGATGGCTCTACACCGCCGTCACCCGCGCCGCGGAACGGCTGACCGTCGTCCGATAAAACGCCTGTAAGCCGCAGTTTTTAGGGCGTTTTGACGGCGGCGCGAAACAGCTTAAGGTCCGCGCCCGAAATCGCCCTGGGAGGGAGTTTTATGGACATTCAGCAATCGGTGAAAACCGTTCTTGCAAATTATGCGAACTTTAACGGCCGTTCATCCCGCGCGGAGTTCTGGTGGTGGTTGCTTGCTTATTTCCTGGCGGCGGTCGTTCTTGCTTTTATCGGCGGCGTCTTAAATCTGAACTTTCTGCCGAGCCTTCTCGCGCTTGCCCTGCTTGTCCCCAATATCGCCGTCAGCGTGCGCCGTTTTCACGATATCGGGATGACCGGCTGGTGGGCGCTGATCTTCATTATTCCGCTGGTTGGTTTGATCGCAATGATCTATTTCTTCATCAAACCGTCAGTCGGCCCTAACGAATATGGCGAAGGTCCGCTAGCGCCGGTGAGCTGACTTCAGCTAGGCGGTTCTGCCTGAATAATACTCCGCAACCGGAATAAACCGGCGGCTTTGCGCGTCATACGCGTCAACGTCGCCGGTTTTGATGTCATAGACCCAGCCATGAAGCTCAAGCTCGCCGCGCTCGAGTCGCGACGCCACTGTCGGATAGGTTTTGATGTGCTCAATCTGCAATACAACATTCTGCTCCACGAGCATCTGCGCGCATTCCGCCTCTGATTTGTCCGCGCAATTTTCTTTGACGAGGTCAACGGCCTCCTTCACCATGCTCAGCCATTCCTGCATATGCGGCAGATCTTTCGCACCTTCCGGATTCAACGCCGCTTTTAACGCGCCGCACTCTTTGTGACCGCAAATGACGATATGGGGCACCTTCAAAACCGCCGTTGCATATTCGATCGACGCCGCCATCCCGCCCGTTTGATAAGCGTGCGGCGGCACGAAATTGCCAGCGGTGCGGCAGATGAACAATTCGCCCGGCTCCGCTTGCGTGATCATTGGCGTTTCAATGCGCGAATCCGAACAGGTGATAAACAAAGCCTCCGGCGACTGGCCGTGGCTTAAAGTTTCAAACAACGCTTTCTTGGCCGGAAAAATTTCCTTTTGAAAACGGATCACGCCGCTTGCGAATTTTGGAGCGCACACCCTCGCCGCCTCCTTGTTTTTTTAAGCAAAGGAAGACCGCAAAGGACGGCGTTCGTCAACTCTAATTTTAACGCGCGGCCCAAGGACACTGCTCAGTGCACCGGTTCAATCCAGCCCTCGTAACTTAGAACGTCTCCAGCCAGCGGGAACCGCACTTTGACCGTGAAATAATATTTACCCGCCCTGACACGCTCAAGACCAACAGCCCTTGGACAAAGGCCCTTGGGCAAAGGCAACCCCCAAAGGGAAACGCTTTCCGGCGTTAGGTCGACGCCCTCTTTATGGGCATCCATGCGCAAGCGAAAATGGAAGGGGCCAAACCGTTCCGTAAGAATAGGCGTTGCAGCGGTCGAGTCGATCAGCATGTCCGTTTGAAAGGCTTCGCCGTTGAACCGGCGCGTCCAGCGCTCGCCGCCGTCAATGGGTTCAAAATGTGTTTCGATGGTTACGTCGTTGCCGCTTTGCGGGACACGGGCGACAGCGCAGATAAGCCGCGCAATCGGCGAGGTTCCCCGTTGAATATTAGCGCGCCCGCGCGCGATCCTCGCATGGGCGTGCATTGCCTTGATCTTTTGAGGCAGCGTATCGAACGTGTCCCCCAGCAATGTTTGATAAAGGGTTCTCGCCATCATCAATCTCTATCTTTGTACTGATATTGTAAAGTGAGAATTTTCGCCCAATATCGCCGCCAGGCGCTTGCCGAACACGCCATAGCCGCCGCCGAGAATGAGAACGTTGATCATGTAAGGAAACGTTCCCGCTCGCTGGGCGCCGGGACATAACAGGTCGTCTTTTTGCCGAACATGCGATAGCGGCTGCGCGCGATGCGGAAGTAAAACCAATCTCGAAACGCGCGCGGCCAAAGCAGGATGAATGATGCGACAAACGGCCAAGGCGCTTTCAGGCGGCGCAGCACCGTTGCGATCGCATCTGTCTGACGCCGGACCGCGCCTCCATCAACCAGGATAAAACTTGAAGGATCGTCTGGATCAAGGCCAGCCTCTTGCAGAAGACGGCGCCCGGTGTCCGATTGCATGGCCGCAAACCGAAACTGGTGATCGTGGTCTCGCTTGAGCAGAAAGCCGACCCAATGGGAACACAAAACGCACACGCCATCGAACACGATAATCGCTTCTGATCGCCCGCTTGCGCTCATGGGTCATGCGTTCTTATTGCAACGCGCACAATGTAAGCATTCGGATCAGACCTAAGATGCGGCGCGCCGTCGCAGAACATCTACTGGGAGAATCAAGCGCGGGCTTACGCCTGGCGCACGGCGTCAACGTTGAAAGCGCCGCCGAGGCGATTATCAATCCGTTTCAGGACAACGTCAATCAGATCGAAGATGAGGTCGAACTCTTTGAGGATGTTCTCGATCCGCTCTGGCCCGGCAAGCGGCGTGAACATGGACCCCATATTCAGTTTGTCGCCGGTCTCCATGGCGACAAATAGTTTGCCGCCCGAAAACGCCGCCCGCAAATTCGCGCCCTTAAACAAGCGGTCAAGCTCCTCGAAGCGCTCCAGAACAATGGGATCGAGGAGATCGCGCGCCTCAACCTGATCGGTCGACCAAGCCTCGAATATTTTTTCAAATTTCGGCGAAGCGATGCCAACATTCTGGAATTCTTTGCCGGGCTTTGTGAAGCGATTGAAAACGCCGCGATCGCGCTTGATCACGGTCTCCCCAAGAAACGCTTTGTGATAGTCGATGACCAGGAGCTGCCCGTGAAAAACCGTTCGGGTGCTGCTGTTTTTCCCCGACGATTTATACTTGAGATGCGCTTCGCAGAAGACGAAATCCGCCTCTTCGCGAACCCCGCGCACTTCGTCTTCCCATTCCTCCCGATTGAAGTTGGGCAGCATTTTGAGCCGCTCAAAATGAACAAAATAGTCAGGCCGCGAGATGTTGCGGGTGTAAGTAAAGCCGAGCTTTTCACAAATCCGGCTTAGCAGACCATCAGTGATGTCGTTGCGCGTGCGGTTTAAATACCAAAGTCCCCCGCCGATCGAAAGCACGCCTATGATTATTGCAGCCCGGACATTTTCATGCCCAAAGGGACCGAATTTCACAATCGCCGCCGCCATGACCGCTGTAGCAATCGCGATCAGACCGAACATCATGACGGCGTGTTGCCGCGCGTCTTCCTTGCCGTTGAGATAAGGACTGATCTCCTGCTCGAAGAAGGCGCTGAGACCCGCAAATTCTTCCCGATCTGAGGGCGCTTTGATCATCTTTTCTTTACCTGTCTTGCCAAATCTTCAGCGACAATAGCGAAAACTCATTAAGCCCCTATTTCATCCCGCCGAACTTCACGCGCGGGGCCGGTTTTTCCCGATATGCGTGCATCTTGTGAACGCAGGATTAACCATAAAACGGCACGTTCAAAACGTGACCCTTGGAGAACGATGCAGCATGACAAAACAGTCGATGCGCTTACCGGCTTTCTTGCGTGCGATTCCCGATGGAACGCCAGATGTCGTGGCCGATCGTCAGCTGCGCGAGCTGAAACAACAACTACCGCGTTATCTCGTTGGCGTTGCTTTTTGTTCAATTCTCGTCGGCCTGCAGTTTCTTCATCACTCTAAGCTTGTGATCATTGGCGGGAACGCCGCGTTTCTCTTTTTTCTCGTCTTTCGACTTCCGACGTGGCTGAACCTCAACGTCGATGCGCTCTCTGTTGATGAAAAACGGCGCCATCTCGACATCGCCATGGCGTCCGGGATTGCGCTTAGCGTTGCTTGCTCCGGCATCGCCATTCATCTTTCTTCCTATGCGGACAAAGGCGAGCTGATACTTCTGATTTTATGGGCCGCATTTTGCTCCATTGGCGGCGGAATGGCGCTTTCCGCAACGCCGCGTATTTCCACGACTGTTTTGACGCTAACCTTTGCGCCGTTCGGCTTGATTATGATGCTCGCCGGCGATCCCCTGATTTCAATGATCACCAGCGTTCTGTTTTGTTGCGTCATCATCAGTCACTATCAATATGCGCAGATTGGCAAGATCATCGCCGAACTCTCTATTCGTGAAAAAGAAAAGGAAGATGCAGCGCAAATTGCGGACCGAACGCTTCGCGATTTCATCGAAACGGCCTCAGACTGGGCGTGGGAGCGCGACGCGGACGGCAAGCTCACCTATATTTCACCGAATTTCGAAGCGATCACCGGACGGCCGGTGGACGAAGTATTGTATCAGGACGCCGGCGCCTTGATTTTCGCCGAAGGCCAAAATCAAAAAGACGTTCTTCAAACCATGCGCGATGCGTTTTCGAAGAAAGAGCCGTTCCGCGACATACAATACGCCATTCACACCCCTGAAGGTGAAGCGATCTCCGTTTCCACCAGCGGTCATCCGCGGTTTGACAAAGATGGAAACTTGACCGGCTATTTCGGATGGACGCGTGATATCAACTTGCGCACGCAAGCAGAAGAACGGCTCAAAGAAAGCGAAGAACGCCACCGGGATTTTGCGGAAAGCGCGGGCGACTGGTCCTGGGAAGTCAACGCCGATCTCGAATATGTGTTTATCGCGGAACGCGCAAACGAAATCACCGGCGTCGATCACTCGCGCTTTGTCGGCAAGAAAATGACGCTCAACGGCAATGGCGTTTGCGAAAAGGAATGGTCCGAATTGCGCAAGGCCATAGACGCCCGCGAGCCGTTTTCAAATTTTGTCTCCCGTGTCGACTTTGACGAACAGAGCAGCCTGTGGATCAGCCGCAGCGCCAAGCCGGTCTGTGATGAAAACGGAGAATTTGTTGGGTATCGCGGCGTATGCCGGGATGTTTCGGCGGAAGTCAGCGCCCGCGAAGAAGCCGCTCATTCCGCCAAACTCCTTGAAGAGGCCAACGCCAAACTCGAAGAAACAGTTCAGGAGCGCACCGCGCAGCTGATCGAACGAACAGAGTTGATGAACGAGGTGTTTGAGTCCATGGCCGAGGGCCTTATGGTCCTCGACAAAGATCTTACAATCATCACGCGCAACGAAAAGGCCTGGCGCCTTTCCGGCCTGCCGGAGGAATTATGGGCGGAAGGCCGAAACGCCAGGGACGTCCTCGAAATCGGGATCCGTCACAAACTTTATGACTATGAGACAGTAGATGAGTTTTTGGAAGCGTGTACGAGCGCCCTAGACAAGGGCCAGGTTTTCCGCGCAACGCGCCGACAACTGGACGGCCGAATCCTACAGGAAAACACTCGCGCGCGGCCCGATGGCGGTTATGTGGTCACCTACATAGATATTACGGACATGCAAAAGCGCGAGGACGTCCTGCGCAGCATGTCTGACGAGCTGCTCGAGGCGAAAGAAGCCGCCGAGGCCGCCAATCACGCCAAATCAGAGTTTCTCGCCAATATGAGCCATGAAATCCGTACGCCGATGAATGGCGTCGTCGGCATGGCGTCTTTGCTCCTCGACACGCCGCTTTCTGAAAAACAAGCAGACATGGCCCGCGTCATCGTCAGCTCCGGCGACAGCCTTCTTAAAATCATCAATGACATTCTCGATTTCTCCCGGCTAGAAGCGGGCAAATTGAAAGTGGTTGATGAGCCGTTTGATTTGCGTGCGGCGATCGAGGATGTAGCGAGCCTCTTAGCGTTACGCGTCGAAGAAAAAGGTCTTGAATTGATGGTGCGCTACCAGCCGGGTCTCGGCGGAAATTTCGTCGGCGATCCGGGCCGCGTCCGGCAGGTGGTGACCAATCTTCTGGGCAACGCCGTAAAGTTCACCGATCACGGCCATGTTTTGGTCGAGGTCACCGGCAAACGCCGCGGCGAAGTCACGGATCTGGTCATCGCCGTCAGCGATACGGGTTGCGGCATTCCCAAGGAAAAAATCGATTCCATCTTTGACGAGTTTGAACAGGTCGACGGTTCGGCCATTCGTCGCCATGACGGCGCCGGACTTGGCCTTGCCATCAGCAAGCGGATGATTGAGGCTATGGGCGGCGAAATTGCCGTGGAAAGCAAGGTCGGGTTCGGATCGCGATTTGAAATGCGCCTTCCCTTGGCGATCGACGAGCAAGAATATGAATTGGCGAAAATTCCCGACAACATGTTTGATGATATTCGCGCCGTCGTGGTCGATGATAATGCAGTCAACAGGATGATCTTGCAGGAGCAGCTTGGCTCCTGGGGGCTGGCGAGCGAACTCTTTGACAACGCAAATGACGCCCTTGACGCTATGACCGCGGCTGCAGAGCGCGGCGAACCCTTCGCGATCGCCATTCTTGATTATCAAATGCCGCATATGAACGGCGTTGAGATGGCGAACTATATTCGAACGGAAGACAGCATTGCTGATACGCCGCTGGTGTTGCTGACTTCGGCGGGGCGCAAGGGAGATCCCGACGGGCTCATCAACGACTTATTCGCCGCTTATCTGGTCAAGCCGGCGCGCGCTTCGATGCTGCTCGATTCCATCGTGACGGCGCTCAACGATCATAATGCGGAACAGTTGCAAAAAGCCGCCGCAACGCTCGCTGCCGCTTCAGAAGATACTGGTGCAGTCGTTTGTCCGTTTACCCCTGACGGATCGGCGCTTGACGTGCTTGTGGCGGAAGACAATGTCGTTAATCAGATGGTCATTCAGGCGATGCTGGAAAATATGGGCTGCAAGGTGACCGTTGCATGCAACGGTCGCGAAGTCATCGACATGTATCAGGAACGAAAGCCCGACGTCATTTTGATGGACTTGTCGATGCCGGAATTCGACGGCGTTCAGGCGACAAAAGCCATCCGCCGGCGGCAGGATGAAAAAGGCGAGGACACGCCAATCATCGGTGTTACGGCGCATGCGTTGCGCGAGGACCGTCAGCGCTGCCTGGACGCAGGTATGGACGATTATCTTCCAAAGCCCGTCAAGCAGGACATTTTGTTTGAAATGCTCGACAAATGGACGAAGGCGCTGAGACGCGACAAGGCTGCGGGTTAGTCAGACACACCTTCATTCAGCAACCCGCGTTGCAATAGGCGCGAGCGGGTCGAGGTCTGATTGGTCCCGATCGCCGGTCTGACGACGCCAAAGAGACGCGTAAAGTCCGTCCAACGCCAACAGGTCAGCATGAGCGCCGCGCTCAATAATCTTTCCCTGTTCGAGCACTAAAATCAGATCGGCGTTGGAGATCGTCGAAAGCCGGTGCGCCACGGCAATCGTGGTGCGGCCTTTCGCGGCTTCTTTGAGCGCCGCCTGCACTTCTTCTTCGGTGCTGGAATCAAGCGACGATGTTGCTTCGTCGAGGATGAGGACGGGCGGATTAAGGAGAATAGCCCGCGCGACGCCGACCCGCTGTTTTTCGCCGCCGGAGAGTTTCAGCCCACGCTCGCCGACCCGCGTTTCAAGCCCCTCCGGCAAACTGTCGATGAATTCGCCGAGCTGCGCCCGGCGTGCGGCTTCCATGATCGCGTCATCATCCGCATCCGGATTGGCGTACCCGATATTGAACCGCAGCGTATCGTTGAACAGGACCACTTCTTGCGGCACCAGCCCCAGTGCAGCCCTCAATGACTCCTGCTTGACCGATCGTGCATCCTGACCGTCGATGAGGATGCGCCCGCTTGGCGGGTCGTAAAACCGGAACAGCAATTTCAAAATGGTCGACTTGCCTGCGCCTGATGGCCCGACGACGCCAATGAAAGAACCGCCCGGCGCAGAAAACGTAATGTCGGAAAGCCCATCCTGCCTGCCCTCGTGGGTAAAGCTTACATTTTCAAAACGGATTTCACCGCCGCTCGGCACAAACGGTTTAGCGTCCGGCGCATCCTTCACCGTTGGTTCCTTGTCCATCAACCCAAAGAGTTTTTCGATATCAACGGTGCCTTGTTTGATTTCGCGCCAGGCCCAACCGAGGATGTTGAGCGGGCGATAAATATTGACCAGCATCAATATGATTGCCGTTACGTCGCCGGCTTGCATATTGCCGTTTAACGCCCCGTGGCCCGCCATGATCGCGACGGCAAGCAGACCCGCCGTCATGATCAATTCCTGACCGCCATTCAGCACCGAAAGCGACTGCATGATATTTACGTAATGCCGGTTGTACTCGCGCACGGCACCGTCATACCGGTCAGATTCTCTGTTCTCCGCAGCAAAGGACTTTACAGTCTCAAAGTTCGACATGGTGTCGAGGGCAATGCCGCGCAGCCGCGTATCCGCTTCGTTAAACACACGCCGTTGTCGGTTGCGCCATTCGGTCACCGCGATAGTCCAGGCGGCGTAAACGGCGACGGTGATGATGGCGGCGATAGAAAACTGAATGCCGTAAAGGGTCGCCAACACGATCGAAGCAAGAACCAGCTCTACCAAGGTCGGGCCGATATTGAATGCGAGGAACCGCAGCAAATATTCCATGGCCGTAGCGCCGCGCTCAATAATGCGGTTGAGCGCGCCCGAGCGGCGGGTGAGATGAAACTGCAGATCAAGATGCTGCGCGTGGCGAAACGCATCGACGGTGATGATCCGCTGCGCATCCTGAGTGACCACCGTGAAAAATGCATCTCGGATCGCCGGCAGCGCATTAGAGGAAAAACGCGCCAAGGCGAACAATACAAAGAAAATCACGAAGGATGCGCCCGCCGCTTCGAGACCCGCGCCCTCGGTCAGCTTGTTGATCCCCTCGCCCATGAACACGGGCGCGATCACCGAAAGACCCTTGGCGGCGACCGTTAACAAAAATGCAAGGGCGATCCGAAATCGCCACTTTCTCATTTCGGGACGAAAAAGGACGGCAAACATCCGCCCCACGGAGCGGGCGAATGGGGCGGGATCGCCCTTGGTTTCTATATCATCTGCTGGATCAGACCGCATGGAACGGGAACATGGGGCCCAAGCGCCGGAAATGCCAGTCCCGGCGGCGTTCGCGATTAACAATAACCAATTTTAAGGACATCAGCGCCATACTGGGCGTCATGGTTGATCTGTCACATAACGCATTCTTACGGGCGCTAAACTTCAAAAAAGAGCGCCCCGAAGAAGAAATCGCCGCCGAACGCGAAGCCATCGACCGACGGCTTGAAGCCATCGCGAAAGGCAAGCCCGCTTCTGCTAAGCCGATCCGACGGCCGGAAGATTATGTGCCGCGCAAGCCGCGCAAAAAGGTGTTTCGGGCGGCAGAGCTGTTTATTACCAGTTGTGATGCCCTGCCTTGCACGGTCACCAACTTGAGCGCCGACGGCGCCGGGATCACGCTGCAAGAAGATCACGAATTGCCGGTCTTCGTAACGTTGAAATTCACCCATAGCCGGGTTACCCGGAAGGCGCGCGTTGTCTGGCAGCATGGCGCCGACCTTGGCGTCGCGTTTATTCGTCCAAAGCCGGAGGAGGCGGAGGATGAGGGCGCAGACGCAGATCTAGACTTAGAAGATTAAGTCATTTTGCACGCAACGCGCCTTGACCGGCGCCCGCGTCGCCAGCGCGAATAATCTTCTTTCCCATTTTTTCGAGCACAGGTTTTGCGCGGGCGAACGCCTCTTCGTCGCCGCCAACGAAGAAAGTGAGCGTTGCATCCCTCGCCGCCGCACCGTCACCCTTTACCGGCGCATCGACCATGGAAAAGCCTTTTGCTTTCGCCGCGTCATTGACAGAACGCGCTGTCTCTACATCGATGGTTGAACAATCAATCAACAAGGCGCCGGCTTTTGCGTGGGCGACGACGCCATAGGCGTCGAGATAGACCGAGCGCGCATGGTCGCCGCCTGGCAACATGGTGACGACGACGTCAGCGTCTCTTACAGCATGAGCAACTGTCTTGCCGCGTTGGCACCCGGCCTCGACAGCGCGGTCGATGGCGCCGATGGAAAGGTCTGTCGCCGTTACGTCGTGTCCGGCCTTTGCAAGATTGCCGGCCATAGGCCCGCCCATAGCGCCGAGACCGATGAAGGCGATTTTGGTCACGGCAACACCAACTCCCCCTCGCCGAGCTCTTCGAAGTAACCGGCGATGTCAGCATCGCTCACCTCGCCCAAGGACGCAGGTTTCCATTTCGGCGTGCGGTCCTTATCGATGAGCTGCGCGCGCACGCCCTCGAAAAAATCATGGCCCTCCATGACGCGCCGGACCATGCGGAATTCCATGCGCATCGTGTCGTCAAAGTCGAGTTCATGACCGCGGCGCATTTGTTCGAAAGTAAGCCGCATGGACGTTGGCGACATGCGCATTAGGGTCTCAAGGGTTTCTTTGGCGAAGTCGCCGCCGTCCCGTTTTAGACCCGCCACCAATTCATCTAGCGTTGCATGGCCCTGAAACAACCGCGCAACATCGCCGCGCTTGTCATTGACCTCCGCGTGACCGGGATCGCCCGCATAGACATCCAGCACCGTTTCGATATCCGCATGGGCATGGCTGCCAAGCGGCGTGTTCAACAACGCGCGTTCGACTTCTAAATATTTGTCCGCCGCCACGTAATGCGTGGCGATCCCCGCCGCCATACAGTCGGCGGCGCTCGCACGAGCGCCGGTCAGCGCATAATAAAGGCCCAGCCCGTCATGCATGCGCGGCATGAAATGGCCGCCGCCGACATCGGGAAAGAGGCCAATGCCTGTTTCCGGCATGGCGAACAGCGTCGCATCGCCGGCGACGCGGAAATCACCGTGTACGGAAAGCCCCACGCCGCCGCCCATGACGATGCCGTCGATCAGCGCCACATAAGGTTTAGGATAGTGATAGATCAGCGCGTTGGCTGTGTATTCTCTGCGGAAAAACTCCGACGCGCCCACGGAATCGGTTTTGGCGTTGTTGCTCACCCACCTGACATCGGCGCCGGCGCAAAAGGCGCGTTCGCCCGCGCCCTTGATCATCACTGCTTTTATCGCTCCATCCCGCGCCCAATCCATGAGCTGCGCGTAAAGGGCTTTCACCATATCGAAGGTGAGCGCATTGAGCGCCTTTTCGTTGTTGAGGGTGACAACGCCCCACGGGCCGGATTGTTCAAAAAGAATGTCAGCAGTCATGAGAGATATTTGCTCCAGCAGCAACCTATCTCCTGATATCAAGCAAAAGCGGTTCGTCCAACGTTCGCAAGATGGAATTATGTGCGGGCAGATCGCCTAGGCTTCGATCTTCTCTTGCTTTGGCTTCACGTCGTGTTCGTGAATATCTTCCTCGATGCAGTCCTCGACATCGGGGATTTCGTGATCGAATTCCTTCGACATTGGCGTCATGGGGCCTTCATGGCGGTTCACATGATTGAACCAGCGCATGCAGATATAAATGACGAGGCAAACGATCGCGATCACCGGCAGCCAGAATTTCGCTTTCTCGCCAATCACCGCGCCGACCGTGTGAAAGAGACCAAAAGTAATGCCCACATAAAGCGCAGCGGTAAGCACCAGGACGATCAAATATTTACCGTAATGCGCTTTGAAGAACCCGCAGGCCACATAAGTCGGGATGCGCGTTCCCGGCACAAAGCGGGCGGTGAGCATGGTCTGCACAAATTCTTTGCGCACAAGATCACCGGCGATGGATACGCCTGGCTTTTCGGCAAATTTATGCGCCCACTCATAGCGCCGGGCCAATCGGCCGATCCAATATTTCCAGCCGTCTGACGCAACGAGACCGCACATGATCGCGACAACGATAAATTCGGTCGGCGCGACGCCTGCAAGCGATGCGGTTGCGGCGCCGATGACCGCAACATCTTCCTGCCAGAAGGGCGTGAGAAAAATCACGGCGTAGAGCATCCACCCGCTCAACATCGCCATCTCCGCCGTCTCTACGCCAAACAACAAAGGTTGCCCCTCAATACTTTTCTTTTTGCGGCAGCGCGTCCGCGACTTCGTAATAGTCACCTTTATCGACGGTGAAAATGTGCTCTTCAAGTTTTATTCCCGTAGGCGCATCAAGTGCGCCCAAAGCAACCGCAATGCGGTTTTGATGTTTTTCAAGCCCGTCAGCGTGCCAGAAAAGCGAAGCGCCGCAGTCGCAGCAAAATCCGCGCCGCGCGAAATAGGACGCGCGAAACCACCGCAGCTTGTCCTTGCCCTTTATGATATAGAGCGCATCCAGCGGCCCGTTGATTGACGCCCAGGCGTGACCGGACCAACGACGACATTGGCCGCAATGGCAAACGGCTGGATGATCAAGGTCGTCTTTCGGCATGGAAAACTTCACGCCGCCGCACAGACAGCGTCCGCTTAGAGAATCGTCCGCCATGGCGCTCTCCTGTCAGCTAAGGTCATTAAACTGTCCTAGCAGCCAGGTGAGCCAGGCGCGATAGCCTTCCTGCTCGAATTCCGCGTCGCACGCCGCAAGGATGATAGCGCGGACTTCTTCTTCGGTTTCGTTGTCGGCCAAAAGGCGGGTGAGTTCCCGGGCAACTTCATCCCGGCGCGGCGCCCAGTCCTTGACCATATCTTTAACGGCGGCTTCAAGACTGCCGAGATCGCCGATGGTATGGCTGTTGAGATAACCGCCGAGCATGGCGAACACCGCCGGATACCGGCCTTTGAGTTCAGCACGGGCGTTTTCAAAATCCTTCAACGTTTCCGCCGCAGATTTGCCGGGCGACGAAACATCGCGCGCTTCCCCCTCGATGACCGGCCCGCCGGCGCCGCTGCGGTCGTCAATTTCCTTGGCGCCGTCGCCGCGCACCATCTTGAAGATTTGCAGGATAATCAGGATGAAAATCGCGACAAGGACGAGTTGGATCAGAAATGCCATGAGGCGCTCAGGAATTATAGTTGCTCAAGCGGTCAGGATAGCAGTGATTTGACTGTGATGACCACTGCGGCGCCAACTCGCCCGTTGGGCCGGTGGTATTAAAGCCGACGACGGAGAATTGGCGGGTGCGTTAAGCGGCAATCAGAACAGTCGCCGCCAGGCCACTTCAGACCGGGCCTGAACGACGCGTCAAAACCCCACATCGAGTTGCGGGTGCGAACAAACTGAATTACCCCGCTTCAAATTTCCACCGCAAGCGAGCGACCATGAAAACAACTTGTATGTGTGTAATTTTGCTGGCGTTTCCGCAAATCGCGCTCGCAGCCCCCGACACGATCACCGTAACAGCAGTCAAACGGCCGCAGCCCCTCAACAATGTTCCGGCGAGCGTCACCATTTTAGGGCCTAGCCAGATCGACAAGGCGAACGATCTCAACAGCGCTGAAGAGATTGTCCAGCTCCTGGCAGGGGTTCAGGCGGCCGTCGCCAATGGAACCCAGATCTCGTTTCAGATTCGCGGTATCGGCGCCGTTGATCATCAGGCGCTCACCCCAACCGCTGCGGCGGTCTATGCAGACGGTGTTTTCCTGTCGACAAATGTGCAGACGGGATTGCTTCTGTACGATCTTGAGCGCGTAGAAATATTGAAAGGCCCGCAGGGCTCTCTTTATGGCCGCAACGCATCGAGCGGCGCGATAAACTTCCTATCGAGGCGCCCCGGTGAAGACCAGCTCAATTATGTTTCCGCTTCCTATGGCCGTTTCGATCGCGTCGACGCACAGGCGGGTTTCGGCGCACGACTGGCCGATGGAGTCCTCGGCCGCATCGCCGGACGGTATTTGCGTCAGGACCCGGGCCTCAGCAACATCGCGGCGGATGCGACGGCGCCGTTTGGTCCGGATGAGGCTGGCGGCGTGCGCGACGAATTCGGCGTGCGGGCGTCGTTGCTAATCGATCGCAATGACGACACATCCTTTCTTGCGCGCCTCCATTACGAGGCGGACAACGGCGTTAATCCAGCGCCGCGCAACAGCAGTCTCACTTTAGGCCGTCATGAAATCTCTGTCGGGCCGGATGGCGTACAGGATACAGACAATGATTTTTTTGGCGCGTCGCTGGAAGTGCGAACGGCGCTTGGCGCATGGGAGGCAATATCGATTTCATCTATCGAAGGCTACAATCAGCAATATGGTTTTGACTTCGACGGAACCCAGGCGCCGTTTGGAGACCCAACCCTTAACGCCAACCTTGCCTATGACCGTGATTTTCTTCAGCTGAGCGAAGAGCTCCGCGTGGAAAGAGACTGGGGCGGCAATCACACGCTGATCGGCGTCATGGCGGCGCGGGAAGATTTCCGGCAGGAATATCTCATCTGGTGCGGTGACTTAGATGAAACGACGCTGCTTGGAACTTGCCGCTATGTCGGCGCTCCCGGCAGGGCGGGCCCTGCCCCCGCTTCGCCCGGCGTCGCGACGACGCTTCTTACCGAGATTGAGCAGGAACGGATTACCGCGGCCTTGTTCACACATAATGATTTTGCGCTTACCAGTCGTATAACCTTTACCGTCGGCGCCCGTTACACGTTCGAGCGGATTCACGGCGCCGGTTCCGGGCGGCACATTTTTGACGACGGTGTTATCGCTTTTAACAATCGCGGCGGCGTTGGGCCTGCTGCCGGTGAAAATGTGATTTACGAAAACCGGTTTAGCGGCAATGCAGCGCTGCGATATGCGCTGAACGGCGCCAACTCGGTTTATCTCTCATTTTCGAATGGCTACAAAAGCGGCGGCTTTAACGGCGAAGTCCAGAACAACAGCACGCATTTCCAGGAAGAAGGGCTGTTCTCCGCGGAAACCGTAAACGCCTTTGAACTCGGACTTAAGAGCCAGCCAACGGAAACGCTCACGCTTACGGCCGCAGCCTTTTTCCAGGATTACAACGACCCGCAGGCGCGCATTTTCGTGGACTTTCCGCTTCCGGATGGAAGCTCAATCATCAGTAATTCGCTCTCCAATCTCGATGCGGCAATTGCTTATGGCTTCGAGGCCGAAGCAAATTGGCGCCCCACGCCCAACCTGACGCTCAACGCCGCTGTCTCGCTTCTCGATACGGAAATTCGCCAGACATCAGACGGAGCGGGCAACGCCGCTCTGTTTGATGGCAACCCGCTGCCATTTGCTTCAAATGTCTCGGCGACGCTGTTCGGCGCCTATGCCGTACCGCTCGCAAGCGGCAAAACCTTGTCGCTCGGCGCCAATGCAAAATACAGGAGCGCCTACTATCTGGATGCGGAAGGCCTAGCGGATCGCCGACAAGATGGCTTTACCACCTTTGACGCAGAGGCAGCCCTCTCTTTTGACAACACAGGATTTGAAATCGCTGTCTGGGGACGCAATCTCCTCGATAAGGACTATGCGACATCAGGCTTTGGCTTCATCGGCTACAACAGGTTTGTCGGCGAACCCCGGACATATGGCGTCAGGGTCCGCAAACAATTTTAGGGTGTTTTTAAGGTGTAGGTCCATTTCCGACGCATTGCCCGATGCGCTGCTTGTTTGTGTTGCGCGCGCTAACCGTAAAGCAGCGCGTCAGACCACCGATAGCGGCGCATGCGGCGCAAAGCGTCCGCTGACGGCGCCGATAACATGGGTGATGCGCTTTCCATCCTCAGCGAGCGGCGCGGTGACGCTGCGCATTTGAATACGGCGGCCATCACATAAGGTGAGCGTATCATCCCGGAAGAACGCCCCTTCCGCCGCCACCGCCGCATTGATGTCAGACGTCGCCTTTTCTAGGAGAGAAACGGTCCAGTCGGTCTCGCCGGCAAGATAGACATCAGAGAGCTTTGCGAGCTGCTCGCCGAAGAACACGAAATAGGGAAATCCGACGCTTCTTTTGAGATCGACCACGAAGATCCAGTCCCAGTCGTCGCCGAGATCCATCTCCTGCATCGCCTCCCAGCTCGGAAAATGGCCTCTTGCGGCGCGCGCCCAAGCATCCAAAAGCCGTCTCGTAATCCGGCGATCGGCGGCCGGCGCAGGCGCCGCGTGATCAAACAGCGTAGCAATATCGCTCAGCATCTATGTCCCCTTAATCGTCGAGATGAAGATTAGGACAGGGTTGTAAGCCTTACGTTTTTTGCCGCGGTAGAATTTACAACAAATTGTTAAAACGGCGCCGAGCCCCTATAGAATCAGGGGTTTCCGGGCTTCGTGCGGGGGTGACGCGCCCGGCGACGCGGCCTATAAGGGCCGCTTTATTGCAACGGAGGGGTTCGCCATGGGTCCGGGTTGGACAGCTTTGCTGATGGTCGTCGCGTTTTTGGTCGTCTTGGGTCTGCTCAATATCATCGAAAAGGGCAGCCTGGACTAAGCCTCCTGTGGCGCCCCCTTTCCCCAGCACAATTCCGTCAGTTTTTTCGCTGAGGGCTTTGCGCTGCTCTATTCGTTCCTACATGGGCGCGCATCCGCTTGTTTCTTTCTGGTCTGAGGCAAACTCATGATCGTCGAAATTGCGCTTGTCCTTTTGGGGCTAGCGATCCTTCTTGTGGCTGGCGACTTGCTGGTGCGCGGCGCCGTGGGTCTTGCGGCCGCGCTGAAAGTGCCGGCGCTGTTGGTCAGTTTGACGATCGTCGCCTTTGGCACGTCGGCGCCGGAATTGTTCGTTTCAGTGCAAGCCGTCCTTTCCGGCAGCGACGGCATCGCCCTTGGCAACATCATCGGATCGAACATCGCCAATGTCTTCTTGGTTCTTGGCCTGCCGGCGATCATCTACCCGATCACGACGCATGTTGTTGGGTTGCGCCGGCACGCATTGATCATGCTGCTCGCCACTGCCGCCTTTGTCGGCGCCGCCTACATCACTGGCTATATCGATACGCGCATTGGCGCAGGATTGTTTATCGGCATCCTCTTTTATGTCGGCTATATGTGGATCAGAGCCAGCACCGGCAAAGGCGACGACCCGGTCATCGACGAAGTTGAAGAATACCTCGAAACATCGGGCGTTACCTTCAAAACCCTCCTTTTCCTTTTCGCCGGCCTGATTGGCCTGCCGCTTGGCGCGCATCTTCTTGTCTCGAATGGTTCAACGCTTGCCGCTGGTCTTGGCGTTCGCGAAGAAGTGATCGGTCTTACGATCGTTGCATTCGGAACCTCCCTGCCGGAACTGGCGACGGTGATCGCCGCTGCGTTTCACAAGAAATCCGATGTCGCGATTGGCGGCGTTATTGGCTCGAACATCTTCAATCTCCTGGCCGTTGGCGGCGCCGCAGGCCTTGCGGGCACGGCGACCTTCGACCCAACATCGCTTGGCGTTGATATTCCGGTGATGTTGCTGGCGACCCTTGCGCTCACCTTCTTTGTGGTGACGCGCCGGAATATTGGCCGCTTATCCGGTCTCTTTATGTTCGGCGCCTATATAGGCTTTATCATCGCCCTGGCAACGATCGCCGGCATTTAGTGATGACTGCTGCGCCTTCCAAAAAGGTCGCGCTGGTCACTGGCGCAGGCATACGCATCGGCAAAGCGTTGGCGCTGGCGCTGGCGGAAAACGGTTTCGACGTTGCGGTTCACTATCGATCATCTGACGGGCCTGCGCGCGAAACCGCTGATGAAATAACAAAACGCGGCAGGCGCGCGGCGCTCGTGAAGGCTGACCTCGCATCGCCCGACGATACTGCAAAGCTTGTTCCCGCCGCTTCTGTGGAGCTCGGGCCCCTAACGCTGCTGGTCAACAGCGCATCTACCTTTGAGCATGATGAAATAGACACCATGACCACGGCGAGCTGGGACAAGCATATGCGCGCCAATCTTTATGCGCCGGTAAAGCTAGCCCAGGACTTTGCCGCGCAGACGCAGAAAGAAAACGCTAACCAGATCGTCAACATCATCGATCAGCGGGTCCTTAAACTGACACCGCAATTCTTCTCCTATACGCTTTCGAAATCCGCCTTGTGGACAGCGACCCGCACCATGGCGCAAGCGCTTGGGCCCAAGGGCGTTCGCGTCAATGCAATCGCACCGGGACCAGTGCTCAAAAACCCGCGGCAGTCAGACGAGGACTGGCGCCGACAAAATGAAGCCGTCATCCTAGGCCGCGGCGCCGACCCTGAAGACATCGCTGCTGCGCTGCTTTATCTCGTTAACGCCCGCGCCGTTACCGGCCAGCTATTGACGGTCGATGGCGGCCAACACCTTGTCTGGCAAACGCCGGATGTTCTGGTAAGTGAATGACATGAGCAAAGACACCGCCTCTCCGGACGTTACCGCCCTGCCGCGCACTGAAAATGCGCCGCGCCGGAAAGTTTTTGTGCGCGGCCTGGTGCTCGACGCCTTTATCGGCGCTTACGAATTCGAACAGGGCGCAGCCCAGCCCTTGCGCATCGATCTTGAAGTCGATGTCATTGAACCGTCAAACCCGGTGGCGGACCGTCTCGAAGACGTGGTCTGCTACAACAAGCTGACGCAAGGCATCAAAGCGATCATCGATGAAGGTCACATCAAGCTGGTGGAAACGCTTGCAGAACGGGTTGCCGATCTTGCCCTGTCGCATCCCATGGTGATCGGCGTTTCGGTGCGCATCGAAAAACCCAACGCCATTGACGAAGCGTCGGCTGCGGGCATCGAAATCGAACGCCGCAAGCGATAAGCGCGCTACGTCCCCTCGTTTTCGGCGATGAAGTCGCCCGAAACCGTTGTTTCAAGCGTGCGGACAATGCCGCCAACGCCGACGAAGACGCATGCGCCGCTGAATAAGAAGAAGCATGCGAACACAATCCCGGAGCCGCCCTGCTCAAGGATCGAATAGGAAGGATCTTTAGGCGACACGAACACGTCGATTTTGTCGCCAGGGGCGTGATCTGTCTGCTCCTTGCGAAACGGCATGCGCGCGGTGAAAAGGCGCTGCCTTGTCCCCTCGTAAGTATGACCGTTTACGGAATAAACATAGCGCAAGCCATCGCCTTTGCGCTCGCTTAAAACAACCCCCTCGACAACCATCCACGAAAAGCTGCCCCGCGCCTTGGCATAGTCGCTGACGATAAATCCCACGCCAATGACGCCGACAATCGCCAGCGTCGTGAAGAAGAACAACACAACGGATATGCGTGACTTTTCCTTCAGGTCGCGCAGCATTTGACCTCTGCCCCCAGCGGCGTTAGCTCAAGACTAAATTAGCCGTCACCGATAAACGTATTGTTAACTTAACTGATGAGCTCGCCTGACACCGAAACGTCCAAGGAACTGCGCGGCGCAGCGCTGATCGCCGATTATGTGACGCGCCTGCCCGCCAAGCCCGGCGTTTACCGGATGATCGACGCCAAGGACGACGTGCTTTACGTGGGCAAGGCGAAAAATCTCAAAAATCGCGTTTCGACTTACGCCAACGCCCGCGGCCACGGCAATCACATCACCCGCATGATCACCGAAACACGGGGCATGGAATTTGTCGTCACCGGCACCGAGACCGAAGCGCTGTTGCTTGAAGCCAACCTCATCAAGCAACTCAAGCCCCGCTACAATGTTCTTTTGCGCGACGACAAATCGTTCCCCTATATTCTTGTCGCCGCAGACCACGAAGCGGCGCAAATTCTGAAACATCGCGGCGCGCGCAAACGCCCGGGCGATTATTACGGCCCATTCGCGTCCGCCGGCGCGGTCAATCGCACCCTCAACACCTTGCAAAAGGCGTTTCTTTTAAGATCGTGTACAGACAGCGTTTATGAAAGCCGGACGCGGCCTTGCCTTCTCTACCAGATCAAACGCTGTTCGGCGCCCTGCGTCGCCTTGATCTCCATTGAGGACTACAGCGCTCTTGTGAAAGAGGCGAAGGCGTTCCTTGACGGCGACTCGACCGCGGTTCAGCGCACGCTGTCACTGCAGATGGAAGCAGCGTCAAAAGACCTCAACTTTGAACGCGCCGCCGCCTTGCGCGATCGCATCAGGGCGCTTTCCTACATTCAAGGCTCACAGGACGTGAACACCGGGGGCGTCGCCGAAGCGGATGTGTTTGCGATCCATTGCGAGGGCGGGCAATCCTGCGTGCAGGTGTTCTTTTTCCGCGCTGGCCAGAACTGGGGCAATCACGCGTACTTTCCACGCCATGATAAATCCGACGCGCCGACGGAAATTCTCGATGCGTTCATTGCGCAGTTTTATGACGGCCGCGAGCCGCCGGTGCTTATCCTCGTCAACGAAACGCCGCCGCAGGCTGATCTCTTGATGCAGGC
>JANQOV010000078.1 GCA_028285645.1 Hyphococcus sp. | reverse complement strand
GATCGTCACCATTGGCACCGCCGTGGACATATCGTTGTGACGTTGCCGGGCGGGCATATCACCATCGCCGTCGGCGGTGTGAACTACTACTATTATGGCGGCGTCTATTACCGTCCGGGTCCGAACGGATACGTTGTCGTGGCAGCGCCGGTCGGCGCCCGCGTGACCGTACTGCCGTATGGGTACACGACTGTCTATGTCGGCGGCGTATCTTATTACTATTATTATGGTTCCTATTACGTCTGGAATCCGGGGCATGGCGCCTATGTCGTCGTGGATACGCCGATCGGCGCGACTGTGACATACATGCCAGATGACCATGAAGTCGTCGTGGTCAGCGGCGTGCGATACTATCGCTACGGTGGCGTTTACTACCGTCCATACTATCGTAGTGGCGCGACGGTCTACGTATCGGTTCGTCTGTAATCGCAATCTCGGCAAATTGCAGATTATATCTGAGAAGGTTGCGATGCGTCGATTGTTTCAAGCCATAACGGCGATCGCTGTGCTGACATCATCTCTCACAACGGTCGCCGAGGAACCCGGAGGGCGTTCGGCTGAGGAGATCAGCCGGATGATGGACAACCCGGTCGGGGAACTGATCACTATTCCAATTCAATATGATGTTCTACGCGTCAAGGGTCCAGACACGGACGGCGAGCGGACCGTCGGCACGGTCAAGATCATTCCGACATTTCCTGTTCAGCTTGGCAATGTTAATCTCATCAGTCGTGTCGCGTTTTCATTTCCAAGTTTGCCGATCGACGACGATTTCCCATCGCTATTGACACAAGCGCCGGAAACCGTTGTTGGCGAACCTGGAACGGCCTCATTGCCCGGAACTGATCCCTTTGCCGGGCGCTCTGACGGGTTTGGCGATCTTGTCTATGTGGGCCTGATCAGTCCGCGACGCGCTATTAAAACAAAGAACGCAAGCATTATCTGGGGCGTTGGACCGACCGTGATATTTCCGACGGCGTCGAAGGATGTTCTCGGCCAAGGGAAATATCAAATTGGTCCCGCCGCCGTTTTTGGTTATCTTGGTAAGGAATGGACCTTGGGCCTTTTCGGGCAACATTGGCATTCCATCGCTGGCGATGAAGACCGTCCCGAGGTTCAACAAACGAATGTCCAGTATTTTGTCTACAAGAAGCTGGCAAACCAATGGTCGATAGGCGCGTCACCGACCGTGACAATCAGCCAGTCCGACGTGACAGGCGAGACGCTTTTGAACATACCGGTGGGCGTTGGCGTCAACAAGACACTATTTTTCGGGAAATTACCTGCACGTGTCGGCGTCGAAGCACACTACTACGCTGTTCATGAGGATGATACGATCGCGCCGCGTTGGGGACTCAGGTTTTCCATCACTCCTGTCATACCGGCGGCAATGTTGCGGAGATAAGAGCGACGTGCAGCATGCGCTCAAATATGCGGCGGTTGCCATCCTAGGGCTCATTTTGTTGGACGCTGGCGTATTCGCAATGACCTCGTTCAACGGTAAAAAAAATGTAGCGCCGAACCAAGTCAACGTCGCCGCATGTCGTGCCGGCGGCGAACGATCTTATCCGAATGAGCCGGCGGAAGCCTGGATTGAAGGCGGTCCATTTATCATGGGAACCAATGCTAGTTATCCAGAGGAAGGACCCGAAACACGAAGGTCCGTCCATGGGTTCTGGATGGATGAACACGAAGTCACGAATGCTCAGTTTTCGGCCTTTGTTGAAGCGACCGGTTATGTGACGGTGGCGGAACGCGGCGTCGATGACATGATTGGATCGGCGGTCTTTATTCCGCCAAGCGCAGGCGCGCCAATTTCTGCAATGAATTGGTGGAAATTCATTGATGGCGCGTCCTGGCGTCACCCTGAAGAACCGCAGAGTTCGATCGCCGGCAAGGAACATCATCCGGTCATTCACATCGCGCTTGAAGACGCGCAAGCCTACGCAAAGTGGGCGGGCCGTCGCCTGCCAACAGAAGAAGAATGGGAGTATGCGGCCCGCGGAGGGTTAGAACGCGCGACTTATGAATGGGGCGAAGAAAAGCCTGCTGATGGCGCGCCAAAAGCGAACACCTGGCAAGGGCTGTTTCCAGCTATCAATACCGAAAAAGACGGATTTGAAGGATTAGCGCCTGTGGGTTGTTACGAGCCGAATGCGTTTGGCCTCTTCGATATGACCGGCAATGTGTGGGAATGGACGAGCACCGCTTACTATCCGCAACACGGGCTGGATGCGAATCCAAAGAGCGGAGACATCGGGCGGGGTCCGCGTCAGCCGAGCATACCGGTGAGTGTTGTGAAAGGTGGTTCGTTTCTTTGCGCGGAAAACTACTGCGCTCGTTATCGACCTGCGGCTCGTCACCCACAAGAGCGCAACTTAGGAACATCACATATCGGCTTTCGTACTGTCCGAAACGGGTCGTTGAACAGCTAAAGTCATTGTCATGAAAATAATCCCTTCACCAATTCGCACCGCATTGGACAACGCAAAAGGGAAGAACATTCTTCTATTGCCCGGAGAACTGGCATGTCGTTGGCTAAAGGTAAAGGACGAAGAGAGCAAAATGTTGTTACGCTTGTTCGTAAATCTCACCGTTTACGGAAAGGTTTCTGTCGCAATATTGTTGATAGCTTTAGGATTCGACTAGTTTGTCGAAATCGGCGCTTGTCCATTCCCACTAAGCTAGGAGCCTAATGTGCCGGATGCAAATGTAACAGACGATGTAATACCCTGGAATAAAGGCAAACTAGTAGGCCAAAAAGCGCCGCTTAAGCCGCCGGAAGTGTGGGCGATACGCGCCCGCCTCCAGCTTGCCAACAACAAGCGCGACTTTGCGTTATTTAATTTAGCGGTCGACAGCAAGCTTAGGGGATGCGACCTCTTGCGAATTCGGTTTTCAGATATTCGGACCGGCGGAGAAATCCGAAGCCGCGCTAAGGTGCTACAAAGCAAGACCGGAAATCCAGTTCAGTTTGAAGTTACCAAATGCACGCGTGATGCTGTAAACGAATGGTGTTGTTTCAAAAAATTACAGTCTCATGACTGGCTTTTTCCAAGCAGGAAGGACCGAAACAGACATTTGACGACCAGACAATATGCGCGATTGGTCGAACGATGGATAGGATCGATTGATTTGCCTCGATCATCTTACGCTACCCACTCGATGAGACGAACAAAAGCTACGTTGATTTACCGGAAAGCCGGAAACCTGAGAGCCGTCCAATTGCAATTGGGACATACGAAGATTGATAGCACTGTGCGTTACCTTGGCGTGGAAGTCGAAGACGCTTTGGCGCTTGCCGAGAGTATTGAGCTTTGAGCTCCAACGACTTGTCGGCGCGTGGTCGTGACCATTGAATTCCAGAACGCTAATGTCCGCATTGAGGATCTTGGCGTCATTAACAAGATGGTATGGCGAGTATCGGTCATGTGATTTTTATTCGTTTCGACCGCTTCAAATGCGCTAGGGCGCTATCAGCCCCATTTTGACGCTCTTGTCCGCTCTCAGACGCTCTCATCCTCGTATTGACGCTCTCGGGCGCTCTCAGCCCCATTTGGGCACCGATGCCAGCAAAACTTCCACAAACAAGCGCTCTCGGCTGCCAACAAGACCACATAACCACCAGTGACAAAAAGTGGTCCGTGAGCCGATGATCAGCGGCGTCGGAGAACAATTCCGTTCTCCATTAGATCGCTCGAGCCCCATGACGCCAACCAAGATTCTTTTCGGCCAGGTTTTCATCGTCGCTATAATCATTGCGGCGGCGATGCAGATCGCGAGCGCCGCCCTGTTAGAGAGCGGCGAGGAAGGGAAAAGCACGTTGGTTTGGAACCACGGTCGATAGATCTGCAGTTAGTAATGTTGCGTTGAGTTATGTCAGACCGAAAGCGAGACCGTATTCGAAAGGTTCCAACCAAAGCCAGTTCTCCGTCCCGCCCTCGAATTCGTAAATTTCCGAGGCCAGAACTAATTCAAACTACAAAGAGGACATGGCAACCGCATTATTCTCGTACGTTGACGCAAGAAGACGCGCGCGAAATCGTTGAAAACGCTGTTGGCTTTTTCAAAATCCTTAGAGAGTGGAAGGTAGAAGAGCAGAATGCAAAATTGATGCGCTCAAAAACCAACTAGCACATTGAGAAAGCGGGCTAGGTTCAACTTACATCTCGGTGCTGCATATCGGTGGCGGGTGTGCCAAAAATATTTTCCCGAACGGTCTCCTAGGCGATTGAAGTCTGCGCCTTTCGCATGCGCACTGAAAAATGGTATGCTGCGGAGTACACAATTGCCTAGGATAGGAGCGTCGTTATGGGGAGTCGCAGAGTGGGAATGAAAAAGGCAGAGCGGCAAGCTACGCCGCGTGCAGTTATCTACGCCCGCGTTTCCTCCAAAGAGCAAGAAAAAGAAGGGTTCTCCATACCCGCGCAACTAAAGCTTTTAAGCGAATACGCTGTCAACAACGGCATTCGGGTCGCCGACGAGTTCGTTGATGTTGAAACGGCAAAGAAAAGTGGCCGCACGAATTTCAATAAGATGATCACCTATCTGCGCCGTAATTCGACAGTGCGAATCTTGTTGGTAGAGAAAACAGATCGGCTTTACCGCAACCTCAAAGATTGGGTGACCGTCGATGATTTAGATGCTGAAATTCACTTTGTTAAGGAAGGAACCGTTCTTTCCTACGATTCACGGTCGTCTGAGAAGTTCATGCACGGCATAAAAGTGCTGATGGCGAAAAACTATATCGACAACCTTTCAGAAGAAACGCGAAAAGGGATGTTGGAGAAGGCAGAGCAGGGAATCTGGCCGTCTTGCGCCCCGCTGGGATATCACAATACCGATGGTCCCAATGGGAAGAAGATAATTGAAATTGACCCGGAGAACGGCCCCCTAATTGCGAAAATATTTGAGTGGTACGCAACCGGTCGTTTTTCGCTACGCGAAATCGGAAAGAAAGCCCGTGCGCACGGATTAGCATTTCGCAAAAGCGGACAACCTGTGACTAACAGCACGATTCATAAAATTCTTCGCAATCGGATCTACACCGGCGAATTCGATTGGAAGGGCAAACGATACCAAGGTAGCCATGAGCCGCTAGTAACTCAAGAACTGTGGGCGCGTGTACAAGGTGTATTGGATGGCCGGAACACGTCCAAGCTTAGAGGATCATCCGCTCATGACTTTGCATTTACCGGACTGGTCACCTGTGGCCATTGCGGCTGCGCAATGGTCGGAGAATTGAAGAAGAAAAAGTACATCTACTATCATTGCACTGGATTTAAGGGGAAATGCGGAGAGCCGTATACACGTGAAGAGTTGCTGGAAGAGCAATTTACCTCGTACTTGCGAAAATTGCGCTTCGACGACGATGTTTTTGACTGGGTGAGTCAGGCCTTGAAAGACAGCTGCGCAGACGAAAAACGGGCGCACGCCGAAGCGATTGCAAGGTTGGAAAAGGAGCGCAATCTTCTCCAGCAACGCATCGATACGATGTATATTGATAAGCTGGACGGGCGCGTTTCAGAAGAATTTTACGATCGAATGCGGCAGCAATGGCGTGACGAGCAATCGCGCTGCGCTCGGAATATTGAGCGCCATGAAATGGCCGACGATTCATACATGGACGAAGGCATTGAACTGCTCAAGTTGGCGAAGGACGCTCATCGATTGTTCGAAAAACAATCAGCAAAAGAGAAGTCGAGGATGCTGAATTTCCTACTTTCGAACTGCACTTGGGCAAACGGCGAGTTGAGTGCAGAATTCAAGCAACCATTTGATTCACTTGCAGAAACGGCAATGATCGCCGCGCATGCTAATGCGTCCAAAATGGGCGAATCGGCTCGTTTTGAGAAATGGCTCCCCGAACTGGACTCGAACCAGTGACCCGCTGATTAACAGAATGAAAAATGCATCTTTGCGTCAGTATGCGGATGTTTGCGCATGTTGAATTTCATCTAATAAAACAAGCAGTTCCGACATTCTTTCGTTCGACCTCGTTTGCTAACATTTGCGCGCTCGTGTGCCCAATATGTGCCCAGCGCAAATTGCCGGATGTACATCAAGCAAACAGTATACGGAGGAAGAAATTTGTCGTGCTCATCGAAATTGCAAACAGGTCATCCGCCATAATCGATCGCTGACGGAACATCAGAAAATCCTGTGCGCCCAGAATATTTGGGCGCACCAAGTCCTGGAATCTTTGAAATTAGCATAGGAAATCCCATGAAACTAACCAAAACGGCAATCGAGAAAGCAGAGACTTTGGACCACAAAGAACTGGTCTTGAACGACCAGGATGTAAAAGGCTTCGGCGTTCGCATAAGTCCGGCCGGCCGGCGAGTATTTTTCTACCGATATAGAGTTGGTGGTCGGGGCGGCAAGCAACGGCGAGTGAACCTGGGTAGATTCGGAGACCTCACCATTGAAGAAGCGAGGAAAGCGGCAAAACAATATGCCGGACAAGTGGCATGCGGCGAGGATCCTGTCGGTATTGAGAAAAAAAAGACCCAAGTCGCTCAGGAGGAGCAATCACGGAAAGAATCGCTTCGCATTGGTGAGGTGCTCGAACTGTACCTGGAGAAACATCTGAAGCCGAATGTTCGGCGTTGGCAGGATTCTTACAGCGTAATTCGGCTACATGGCGTCAAACCTCTTCGTAATAAACCTATCGACGAAATCACACGGGCGGACATTGCGCGCTTGACAGATGCAAACAGCCATCGCCCCGCTACGGCGTTAAAAACCTATCGAAATCTGTCAGCTATGCTGAATTGGGCGATGCGGCGTGGTTTGATTGACTTATCGCCAATGATTGGAACCAAGGCGCCGCGCGCCCCGGCCGCCCGCGACCGAGTATTGAGTGACAATGAAGTTAGACTTTTTTGGAACAGCATGCCGCTGGCTGGAAAAGACTTCGCTCCCATATTCAAAACGCTTTTGCTGACGGGACAGCGCCGCAGCGAAGTGGCCGGCATGGCGTGGAGTGAGCTCGATCTTGAAAAAGGCGTTTGGACCATTCCCGCGGAACGCTCAAAAAACAAACAGCCTCACGACGTTAATCTGTCACCACCTGTCTTGGAGATAATCGAAACACAGCCTCGATTGGGGCGTTATGTTTTTGGCGGAGCAAAGCCAAATCCGCCATCTGGTATTAGCCGGGCAAAAAGGCGCGTTGATGCCGAAATGATCCGATTGCGTGATCAAGAATATGGCAGCGGTTCGGAAATTGCCGAGGAATGGCGACTTCATGATTTGCGGCGTACCGCGGCAACCGGCATGGCGATGTTAGGCTTTCCGATTGAAGTCGTTGAGCGTGTGCTCAACCATATTTCTAACACGCGCAGTGGCATCGCTGCTGTATATCAACGCTACCATTATCGCGACGAACGGCGAAATGCACTAAATTCATGGGCCGAATACGTTATGAATGCCGTTACGTAGTGGGTGGTCAGTATGAACGCCCCAAATTTGATCAGGTTCTATAATTTCGCGAAATATTTTTTTGGAAATCTTTTTGATTTTAAGCGCAACTAGAAGGCGAGAGTGTTTGTAACTTACACGCACAATTCCTAGCGCGCTGTGCGATAAACAATGAGACGTATAGAGAAAGATTGGGAACATTTGAGCAAACAAGATGAAACAACGTGCAACAGGATGCAGCGCCATGTTGGCGCTCTTTTGGCGCCAATGAGCGCCATCAGGCGCCCTTCAGCGTCGGTAGGCATGCATGGACTTCTATAGATGTCTGTAGACGAAGTTCCCGCATTTTCCCGCTAACGCGTTGACAAGTAGGACTTTCTTCCCAGATCATAAACGATAGTAAAGGAGTTCGTTTATGTCTGAATACGTTTCCCCTCTGGACGATAGATACATCAAACTTGGGCGCGCAGCCGAGCTCATGGCAGAAGCCAATCCGTGTACGACGCACCTTGATGTCATGGAATTGTTTAAGCGGGCTCTATTTTCAGGCGAGTTCGATTCAGCTTTGGATATGCAATATGTACCCGGCTGCGAACCGATGCAGATCGAAGTCAATCATCCGAGGCCGGAAATCACCGCCGATCAACTAGCGCTTAAAACCGAGCCTAGGCGTCATTACGAAATGAATCGCAATTCGATTACGAGCGTTCTTTATTGTGACGGCGCTTTGCCGGGCGATCAGGAGGTCATGGATCGATATCTCTATACCGAAGGCAAGCAAGAGGCCGTCTACAGGCATCTTGTTAAAGTGGCCTTTGATGAATTCCCGGAATTTGGTCAACAACGGATTGCCAACATCTATATTTCCAAAGGCAAGCTCAAAGGTTGGCTGATTTGGAATGAACGAGAAGTTCCGGATTTCTTGAGCGATGCGCCGACGCCGCCGCCTCCGGAATCCAAATTGTATGATTTTCCAACCAATTCTTCTAGCGATGCTCCTGTGAACGGCGAAGCGCCGCAGCAGGATGTTGAGGGCGTCGCCAATGATGACGTCGAGGACGAGTTGTCCAATGGTCGCGGGCGACCTGAACTCGCTGGATGGAAGACGGTTGTCAATGCTGCAAGAGAGCTAAAGGCTGAAAACCCAGGCAAGTTGAACAAGACCGTGGCGCATGAAGCGCGCGAAATCGCGCTTCGTGAATTTCGCGAAATTGACGTTCCGTCGGAAAACACCATCGTAAGGCGAATGAAAGACATCCTACTACACTAGCTGCGTCCGGTAAATCTTCAGAAAAATTACAGTGTCCTGTGACGTATGATGATCTTCCGTGACGTCCTGTGAAGTTTGCGCCAATTTGACGAAATTGTTTTCCTTTTTTGCGTAATCATTCCGTGATCGGATTTGAGCGTTCCCAATTGAGTAACAGGAGCGTTCAATGTCCGAGACGATTGAAACCTTGCCGCCGCTGGCGGAAATCCTTGCCGAAAACCCCGGCTGGCTCGAAGAAGCGATCTCAACCCGCGCCGCGAGCCGTTTGATAGGCGTTGCCGTCTGCACGCTTGAGACCTGGCGGTCGCGTGGCGGCGGTCCGAAATTCATCAAAATCGGCGCCAAGATGATCCGCTATCAGCGGCGTTCGCTTTTGGAATGGATGGCAAGTCAGGAACGGCGAAACACATCCGATGCAGGCCCGTTACATGGCTAAAACAAAGCCCATTTGCGTGCGCCTCGATTTGAGTGCTCACGAACAGCTAAAGGCGCGCGCCTATCAGATACAGGGAACGCCAGCAGGCGTTGCGCGGCAACTGATATTGAGCGGCCTTGCCGGCGCCGATCCTGAAGCACTCGCCCATCGGCTGATGGCGATCGACCGCAAACAAGCGGCGAGCGAAGCGCTGCTCAAAGAAACGGCCGCGACATCGTCCCGATTGCATTCAATGTTTGAGGCGTTGCTCGACGCGCTCGCTCATCCTCAAAGATCGTCAGCTTTGGAGGCTGCGGAATGAGGATTGATCGCGTTCTAATTCTTGTCGCGTTGGGTTCGTTCGCTATGGCTTGGGCCGTTTATGAGTTCGCGCTTGGGGAGGCCTTCCCGGTCATTGCGCATACGCAAACGGGACTGCAACCATTTCCCGTCGACTGGATGCGCGATTGTTTTCACCACCGAGTACTTGTCTTCTTTGCCGATACCCAAGCGCAATATTACTGGGGCAAGTGTCAGGCGACTTTTGCAAGTTACCGTGCGTTGGGCGATCTGACGTTGCGATATAATGCAATCATTGCATTTTGCGCCATTGGCCTGGTCTCGCTATTTGGCTTTGCCATCGCAATACGTCAGCAAACGCCAGCGGCGAAAGTTGTCTTTGGGCCAAAACTCTTAGAAGGCGCCGAAGGCAGACGGGCTATGCGAAAAGCGCTGTTCAAGGAATGCAAGCAATCCGGGCAAGGCATCGATTTCACGCCGCGGATTCCCTTAAGCCGCGATCGTGAGTCTCGGCATTTTCTGATCTGGGGCAGCGTCGGCTCAGGCAAGACGCAGACCATGTTGCATTTGATCTTGGGCGCAATCTATCGCGGCGACGGCGCCCTTGTCATCGATATCAAGGGGGACATGACGTCCAACTTGCCGGGCGATCCAATTTTAATTGCGCCCCAGGACGCGCGGTCGGCCGTTTGGGATATCGGCAAGGACTGCCGCACAAAACAGGATGCAAGGGAGCTTGCGGCGCGTTTCATCCCGAAAAGCACGGACCCGATGTGGTCGGATGCGGCCCGCGATATCTTTGTCGCTTGTGTTGTTTCCTTGCAAGCGGAGCGCAGTTCCAATTGGAGCTGGCGCGATCTTTATGAGCGAACGACGCTAGACGCTGAGAAGCTGTTAGCGCTCGCGATCCAATATAATCCAAACGCCATTCGCAATCTTGAGACGCCCGAATCAAGGACGACGCAAAGCATTTTATCAACCTTTCAAACCCACATGCATGTGGTGAGCACGCTTGCCGACGCCTGGGACGACAATAAAAATGATCGCTTTTCCATCATCAATTGGCTGCATAATCCAACGCCATATCGGCCGGTTATATTGCAGCGGGACGGGCGCTATCCCGAGCTTTCCAACGCCTGGATGGGCGGGATGCTTTCATTGCTGTCATCGGCGGTTGGAAGCCCGACTTTAGAAGAATCCAATACGCGACGAATTTGGATTTTTGCGGACGAATTCCCGCAGCTGCCGAAGATGCAACAATTTGCGAGTTTGATTGATCTGGGCCGCTCCAAAGGCATTGTCACAGTTATTGGGGCGCAGGATATCGCACAACTTCGCGACACCTACGGGCGCTATCAGGGCGACAGTTGGATGAGCATGATCGGCACTCAAATCCTGACGCGGATCAATCTTAGTCAGGCGGCGAAGGACGTTTCCGCCATTATCGGCGAGCAGGAAATTGAGAAGACCATAAAGAGCCGTACGCAAACGCCGACAGGCTCGAATACCACCTGGCATAAGCAGCGTGAGCGCCGGCCGGTGATCACGCCGTCAGAGCTTTCAACGCGCCTCGGGCCGGCTAGAAAAGGTATCAAGGCGCTAGTCCTTGGCGTCGGTGAGGACGTTTACGAGCTCTTATTTCCCTATGTGAAGCTTGAACAATTGCGGCCGTCTTCCGTACCGGCGCGGTGGACAAATGCGTCACCGAAACCGGCGGTAAGCAATGTTTTCGACGCGAAAACTAAGGACGAAAAAGAACAATTGTTGTCGCGCCGCGATGTCGAAAACATCTTGAATTTGGAACGCTGATCGATGGTCGCGACGATCTCCGCGCGCGGCGGCGCCAAATCGGCGCTTGCTTATTATGCGCATTTGAGCGCCGACAATTATTATACCCGTGATGGCGAACCGCCAGGACGTTGGGCGGGCGAAGGCGCGGAACGCTTATCCCTTGAAGGACCCGTCACCCGCGCTGAATTCGAAGCGGCATTGACGGGTCTTGATCCCAAAACGCAAGCCCGGTTGGCGGCGCTCGGCGGACGAAACAAGACCCATTCTGCGGGCTGGGACATCACGTTCAGCGCGCCGAAATCCGTTTCAGTGATGTGGGCGTTATCGGAAAAGGAAACGCGCGAGCGTATCGAAAAAGCCCATGTAAAAGCGGTCTTGAAGGCAACGAAACCGCTTGAGCAAACGTCCGCCTGGGCGCGCCGAGGCAAGGGCGGGCGCGTGAAAGAACGCACCGCCGGCTTGCTAATGGCGCAGTTCGATCATCAAACTAGCCGTGACCTTGATCCGCAGCTGCACACCCACAGTTTCATCTTCAATCTGGCGCCCAGAAAAGACGGCACCTGGGGCGCGATATTGAGCCGCGAGCTCTACAAAGCGCAAAAACAAGCGGGGCTCAATTATCGAAACGAGCTAGCCGCAGAGCTCGAAAAAGAGGGATTTGTGATTGAACGAACCGCGGACAATTTCCGCATGAGAGCGATCCCGGAACGGATCGAAAAAGCGTTTTCCAAGCGTCGCCAGGCCATCGAAAAAGCGGCGAAAACTTTCGGTTATGACAATGCGAAAGGCATGGAACTCGCGAGTCTCAGAACGCGCCAACACAAGCAAAAAACAGAAACAAGAGAGCTCTACGGGCGCTGGAAAAGCGAAGCGAAAGCCCTTGGATTTGAGCTCAAACAGGAAAATATGCGAGCACCCGCGGCGCGAATTAGTCGCGAAATGTCGGCAAGAACGGCCGCGAAAACGCCGTCAATTTCAGCAAAAAACTATCGTGTTCCAAGGAACAATCTAAGCCAGATAAATGCAAAGATCGCCCATATTGCGCGAGTGATTAGCCGATTTAGCGGGCCGGCGCAGCATGGCGCGTCGTCGCCGGGTCCGCGACTTCAACAAAGGAAACGCCTGTTGGAACGAGACTATGAGCGGTAACGAACGCTGACACGCACAAACATCCACAAAGAAACAATGAGTGTAATCGCCCGTGTACAGAGCAATATCAAAATTCGATCAGTGCGTTAGCGCTGCAGTGGCCCCAATCCTGTTTGCGAAAATTCGCGAAGCGTAATCGGTCATGAGTCTTGTAAATGCAATTCAGTTCAATGAAATAGGTTTCAGGCGGGCGCCAGTCCGTCAGCACCGAAGGTGCATAGGGTGTGAGAAATCCTTAGCTCTTATTTCTTCTGAATATATTGGGAATCTGCATTATACGCTATATCGTATAATCATTAATTATACGCCAATAAGGATATTGATAAGTTATACGCTAGATAGTATATTCTCCACTATGGAGAAGATCATGACTGATATCGCCCGTTCGCCCAAACAGATTGGGGCCCTCATTCGAAAACGTCGCCGTGCGAAGGACCTAAACCAGACCGAGCTCGGCGCGAAGACGAGCCTGCGCCAGGCGACGATTTCCACTATCGAAAATGGCGAGGAGGCAACGCGCATCGGCACCATTTGTGACGTGCTGGCGGCCCTTGATCTCGAGTTCGTGATCCGGCCGCGCAGAACAGTAAAACCCAGTGACCTTGAGGATGTCTTTTGATGGCCCGCAAGCGCGCCAATATCCCCTTGAACGTGTTCTTGAATGGCCGCCGAGTTGGCGTTCTCAATCGCCAGACCAGCGGGGCGATTGATTTCGTATACGATCAAGATTGGCTCGACTGGGAACATTCGCTGCCGGTTTCCCGCTCAATGCCCTTGCGCGATGATCGCTATATCGGTGATCCAGTGATCGCGGTCTTCGATAATCTTTTGCCGGACAATAATCGCATTAGAAAACGGGTTGCTGAACGCACCGGCGCCAAAGGCATCGACGCTTATCATCTTTTGCTCGCAGTGGGTCGCGATTGTGTTGGCGCATTGCAGTTCCTGCCCGACGGTATGGAACCTGGCGATCTATCCGAGGTCGAGGGCAGGCGCGTTAGCGATGCCGACATCGCGCAAATGATCCGAAATCTTGATGCGGCGCCGTTGGGCCTTGGCGAGGATGATGATTTCCGGATTTCGATTGCTGGCGCGCAGGAAAAAACGGCGCTTTTAAAAAAACGCGGCCGCTGGATGAAGCCGATCGGGACAACGCCGACGACGCATATTCTGAAACCCGCCATGGGCAAGTTACCAAACGGTATCGACATGAGTTTGAGTGTTGAGAACGAATATCTTTGCCTCAAGCTTTGCGAGGCCCTTGGCTGCGCAAGCGCCAAAGCCGAATTGATCGACTTTGAAGAGAGCCGCGTTCTCGTCGTCGAACGCTTCGATCGGCAGTGGACGAAAGACGGGCGGCTCTTGCGCGTGCCCCAGGAAGATTGTTGCCAGGCCCTATCGGTGCCGCCGTCGCTCAAATATGAAAATGAAGGCGGGCCGTCGATGATCGATATTTTGGACGTCCTGAAAGAGAGCGACGCGCCCTCTGAAGATCAGGCGTTTTTCATGCGCGCGCAAATAATCTTTTGGCTCCTTGCGGCGACGGACGGTCATGCCAAGAATTTCAGCGTGTTTTTGCAGCCCGGCGGCGGGTTTCGCATGACGCCGCTCTACGATGTCCTATCGGTTGCGCCGAGCTTTGCGGCGGGGCAAATCCAACGCAACAAAATGAAACTCGCCATGGCGGTCGGCGACAAGCGCCACTATGCGCTTCATCGGATCGCCCAACGGCATTTTGAAGAGACGGCAAAAAAAGCGGGCGTTGATGCAACAATGGTCGAGCACATTTTCGATGATATTCGCGCAACGATTCCAAAAGCACTCGGCAAGATCGCGGACGCTTTGCCAAGTGATTTTCCAGATGACGTTTCGGGCCCGATTTTTGAAAAACTGGAGCATTTTGCAAAAAGCGCTTGAACACAAGAAAACCCCCGCTCGAAATTCAGGCGGGGGTTCGAACGCAAGGCGGGTTAGCTTTGCGGGTTCCAGAGGATGGCGAGGATGTTTTCGTCACCCTGGCCGGCGGCGCGGCCGAGATTGGCGTAGAGCTTTTGCGGGCCAAAGTCGGGATGCGCGAAAGTGAGCGAGACGTAGGGCTTCTGCGAAGTCTTGCCCGTACGTTTCCAGGCGCCGCCGATTTCGCCGCCTTGTGCTGAGTATATGCGATAGTCCGGTTGGCGGTCGTTCTCTTTCGCTTCATTGGGAACGATGGTGATCCGCGTTTTGTGGGCCATCAGGGAAAGTGTTCCTTCAAAGCCGCCTTGTTCGCGTTTGGTTACGGTTCCTAGGGATTGCGCCATATCAAAGTCTCCATCTTTTGCTTGCGGTCCGGAAAACCATTCTCCGGCCTCGCCACGACCGTCCGAACGGCGTGCCGGGCCGCTTGAACCGTCATCGAATTCGATGACCGGCCGAAGCGTTAGCGGAGGACTGGCGTGAGGCGGATTTTTTGCTTCGCGATGAATATGCGCAGCACAGAGGAAAAAATCCGACCACGCCGGTTTCGGGCGGGTTGGACGGCGTTCAGGTCTAATAGCGAAAGGCCGGAGAATATTGAATAGGGACGTTGCAGGCGATGGAGACAGCAAGCGCATCAATTTGTCGAATTAAAAACAACAGGATTTGGCGGTTTTCAGCAAGATTGTCGTTCTGATGAAGGTCACAGATCAATCGAAATCGTAAGCGGTCGAGACGCGACGATCACTGGGTCCGCTACGCGCGCATCTGTGGACGGCGCGCCTTTGGCAAGAGTTTTTTTGGTCAATGCAGTTTGGACGTTAGCGGGCATCTGTTCGGCCTGTTTAAGCGGTGTTTTCAGATACCGCTGGCGATCATGCTTTCCGCAAGATGAGGTCCCGTACAGCGCATCGGCATACTTCTGCAAATGTTTGACAGCAAATCTCGCATACCGGCCATTGCAGGATTGCAGTTTTTGCTCTCACCGCCAGCAGGGACGACAATCACGCACCACGCATCTTTGGAAGTCGAGCGTCGGCAAGAAGCGCTTCAGAAAGTACGAAATCACAGGCGCTTGCATCTCCTTAGGTTACATGACCAAACATTCCATTTCGCTAAAGATTCGCCAGATCGGCGATAGGCGCCGAATGCGCGTGAACCGTCGAATGAAAAGGCGCTCCCTGCAAAGAGCGTTGTTTTGTCGCTGTAATTGCTTGTTCTTGTAAGGTAGTTTAAGGTGAGAATTTGCATTCCGCCGCTGTTGCCGGCCAACCATCCAGGGAGGGTCTCTTGACCGAACGCTCATACAATAAAGCTTCAGTCGTCATTCTAGCCTCATCTGCGCTCCTACTCAGCGCCTGCGGCGGCTCAGGGGATTCAAGCGAAGAAGCGACGAGCGACGCGAATTCAACGCAGCAGCAAAGCGAAGCTGCGCGGTCTAGCGCTGCGACGCCAGAAGAAGAAGTCGCTACCGTGTTAGAAGCGGAAGATCCCGTCGAAGACGCGATCGATACGGCGTCCGACAAGGTCGCCAACGTCACGGAAGAGGTTGCCGACAACATCGAAGACGCTGTTGCCGACACCGCCGATGAGATCGAAGTCATCGATGCAACTGCATCAAGTGGCGGCTCTGAGTACGCATCGCTCACTGGCAATGCAGCAACGGGTAAGCGCGTGTTCGTTAAGTGCATGTCCTGCCACACTGTACAGGAAGGTCAAAACCGAGTCGGCCCGTCGCTCTATGGCATTGTTGGCCGCAACGCGGGCTCCGTCGAAGGATTCAATTATTCCGACGCCAATGCCAATTCGGGCATTACCTGGACGGAAGAAATCATGTTCGAATACCTTGAAGCGCCGCAAGGATATATGCCAGGCACACGCATGATCTTTCCAGGCCTTCCGGTGGCGCAGGAGCGGGCGGACGTGATTGCTTACTTGCAGTCTGTGGTCGAATAAATCCAATCACCATTGCGAGCAAAAGCCGCCGGAGTTAGCCGGCGGCTTTTGTTTTCGCAAGGAATGAAATAATCTTGGCGGGAAAGGCGATATTGGAACGTGTCGACATTTCCATTTTCAGCGATTGTCGGTCAGGATGAATTGAAGTTGGCGCTATTATTAACCGCCGTCGATGCGAACGTTGGGGGCGTATTAGCGCTCGGTGATCGAGGCGCTGGGAAGACAACTGCAATACGCGGACTAGCTGCGTTATTACCAAAAATTGAAGTCGTTGACGGATGCAGCTTTCGATGTGATCCAACGAATACGCAAGGCCTTTGCGAAATTTGCACTCGTCCGAAGATAAACGGCGCCTTGAAATCAAAAAACGAAACGGCGCCTGTTGTCGATCTGCCATTGGGGGCCACCGAGGACCGGGTGGTCGGCGCGCTCGATCTAGAACGGGCGCTCGTGGACGGTGAAAAACGATTTGAACCGGGGCTCCTGGCGCGGGCCCACCGCGGATATTTGTACATTGACGAAGTCAATCTTCTTGATGATCACCTGGTGGATTTGCTTCTTGATGCGGCAGCGTCGGGAGAAAATGTTGTCGAGCGTGAGGGACTGAGCGTACGCCACGCTGCGCGTTTCGTGCTGGTCGGTAGCGGCAACCCGGAAGAGGGGGAACTGCGCCCACAGCTTCTCGACCGTTTCGGTCTTTCCGTTGATGTTCGAACGCCAGATGATCTTCAAGAGCGGTTGGAAGTTGTCAGGCGCAGGGATGCGTTTGAACGCGATCCGGAGGCGTTTGAAAAAACATGGAAGCGCAAGGATAGCGCACTGCGTCGGAAGATAGAAAAAGCGCGTCAGAAATTAGGTGAAATTGATACGCCGGATGATGAATTGGAAAAAGCGGCCTCTCTTTGCATTGCGCTTGGCGCGGATGGACTGCGCGGTGAGCTGACGATGTTGCGAGCAGCTCGTGCGCTCGCCGCCCTTGAGGGGCGTGACAAGGTTACGATCAAGGATATGCGGCGCGTTGCGCCGCTCGCCTTGCGGCATCGTCTGCGTAAGGATCCGCTCGACGAGACTGACGCCAGCGTCCGTGTTGCGCGCGCTGTCGAAGAAGTTTTGGCTGCGTGACAGCGGCGGCGCCAAACACCCCGAATTTGCAGCCTGACGGTCAGGAATTTCTTGGACATAGCCAATGTTCGTGGGCCGACGCGCAATTGGCCGCAATGCTGTTGGCCATTGATCCTTTCGGCTTGTGCGGCGTGCGCATTTGCTCAGCGCCTGGGCCAATTCGTGATCTGTGGGCGGAACAGTTTCGCGGCCTTTTCGCTAAAGACACGCCATTTCGGAAACTGCCCTTCGGGGCTGACCGCGATCGTATCCTTGGCGGTCTTGACCTCAGCGCAACCTTGCGATCAGGACGCATTGTCTCCGAAAAGGGATTGCTTGCGGGCGCCGATGGCGGCGTGTTGAATGTTGCTATGGCTGAACGCCTGCCGCCTGCGATCGCCGCGTTGCTCTCCGCTGCGATTGACGACGGCTTTGTTTATGTGGAAAGCAACGGCGTATCGCGCCGCGATCTCGCGCGATTTTGTTGCCTCCTTTATGATGAAGGATTTGACGCTTCAGAAGCGCCGCCTCGAATTTTGCTGGAACGACTTGCGTTTCATATCAGCCTCGACGGCGTTTCGATGCGAGATGCCTGCGCATTCAACATAGATGACGAAGAGATTCGCGCCGCTCGGAAAAGGCTGGAGCGCGTTCGTTGCTCCGATGAGATAACAGCGGCAATTGTATCGGCTGGCGCCGCGCTTGGCGTGCATTCTGCGCGTGCGCTGATGTTCTCAATTCGTGCGGCCCGCGCAGCGGCGGCGCTTGAGCAGCGAAACGAAGTAACGCAGGACGACGCAGAGATTGCCGGCCGCTTGGTGTTCGGGCCAAGGGCTACGGTCGATATTGCGCCCCCCGAGGAGCAAGCTTCACCGGAACAGGAGCGCAGCAATGAAACCACCCCCGACACATCGAACGATCAAGGAGGTGTGGAGAAAGACGTTCAGGATATGCTGGTCGCAACGGCGCGAGCAGCAGCATTGGGTTGGGTCTTGGATAAACCTCCACAAGGACTTCGTCGTCGTGGGACTGCGGGCGCGGGCGGCAAATCAGGCGCCCTTGTTGAATCAACATGGAAAGGACGCCCGGTCGGCGCGCGAAGAGGTGTTCCGCAAGATGGCGCGCGACTTGATCTAAGCGCAACGCTGACCGCAGCCGCTCCCTGGCGTAATATTCGAAGCGCCGATGACCGCGGCGTTCATCTGCCGATTTACAAGGAAGATCTTCGCATCAAACGCTTCAAGGCGCGTTCAGAAACCCTTGTGATTTTTGTTGTCGATGCGTCAGGCTCGTCAGCAATGCACCGGATGGCCGAAGCGAAAGGCGCAGTGGAACTACTTCTTTCTGATTGTTATTCCCGCCGCGATCATGTTGCTTTGATTGCGTTTCGCGGCGAGAAAGCCGATCTAATTTTGCCGCCGACGCGGTCTTTGACGCGCGTGCGCCGAACTCTAAGTGCGTTACCGGGCGGTGGCGGTACGCCATTAGCATCGGGTATTGCAGAAGCGGTCGTGCTTGCAGAAACCGAGAGACGAAAAGGAAAAACGCCATTTGTCGTCATCATATCAGACGGGCGTGGCAATATAGCGCTCAGCGGCGAGGCGGATCGCGCCGTTGCGGAAGCCGACGCACTGGCGGTGGGTCGGCGGCTGCGCCAAACACAATCAAGGGTTCTTTTTTTCGATTCAGGCACGCGTCCTTCGCCACGCGCGCGCGCGCTTGCCGATGAGATCGGCGCCCAATATATGCCGTTGCCCTACGCCGATAGCGTTGCAGTATCAAAGTCGGTGAAAAAAGCCATCGCCGCCGGTTGAAGGTAGCCTCTTGATGTTTTCCTTCTTAAGGGCGCCAGATTGGGAAACCGACGGTGCGGCGTGGCCGCATCGTGCGGCGAGCAGCTTTGTCAACGCCGGGAATTACCGCTGGCACGTGCAACGAATTGGCAAGGGGCCGAAGGTCGTTCTCATTCACGGCACCGGCGCCTCGACCCATTCCTGGGCGGATATCATGCCGTTGCTAGCGTCAGCGTATGATGTTGTTGCTGTTGATCTGCCCGGCCATGGGTTTACAGAAACAAAAACTTGGTCACCGCCGTCATTACGCCACGTAGCGGCACAAGTTGGCGCTTTACTCAAAGTTATCGATGTTGCGCCGGCGATCCTCGTCGGGCACTCCGCTGGCGCCGCAATTATGATCCGTATGGTGATGGACGGAAAAATTACGCCGGCTTCAGCTGTTAGTATTAACGGCGCGCTGACGCCCTTTGACGGCGCCGCAGGTATCTTGTTCCCAGTGATGGCGAAAGTGCTTTATTACAATCCGCTGGTTGCTTACGCGATCGCGCAAAACGCCCGTGATATCGGCCGAATACGCCGTCTTATCGAACAGACGGGCTCCCGCGTTCATGAAGACAATATTCAGCGTTATGCAACTTTGATGCGTAGGCCCGGACACATCGCTGGAGCGCTCGGCATGATGGCGCATTGGGATTTAACGACAATGGACGACGCTATCGCCGCTTTGAATTGCCCTTGTGCATTTGTTGCCGGAGAGCGTGACAAGGCGGTGCCGCCTGAAGAGGCTAAAAAAGCAGCGGCGCTCATCCGCGATGGTCGGCAGATTGTCTTACCAGAGTTGGGTCATCTTGCTCATGAGGAGGCGCCGGCCCGCATCGCCAACTTAATTGCAGAGGTCGCGTCGGACGCGAACATCGTTTAAGAGTTGATTCGATGAAACTGCCGGAAAGCCATGCTCAGCGTTTCGCCCTTAGTAATGAGGTTCATGCGCGCCCGCCAGAACCGCTATCTGCGCCTGTTAAACTCACTTGTATCGCGATGACGACGGACTGGCCTTATCGTGATGAAGACCGCGACTATGTCATAGAGCTGGCAAATCAATTCGGCGCGACCCCGCCACCACCCGGGGCCAAGCACTTCAGTGTTGATCTCAATGCGTTTCGTCTCGTTTGGGAGCGGCATACCGAGTTCACACGATACACTTTCCTTACTCCCGGTGGGGCCGACGAACCGTTCGTGAATCCGGCAATCGAGGCGGCGCCGGCTGATTGGATCGACAAACTCCCCGGCAAGTTAATTGCTGCCGCCCACGCCGCGCTGATCACCGAAGAATACAATACAAACGATGTCGAGCTGGCGTCCGAACGGCATTTCACCGGCCACGCTGTCATCGGATCGAAAATTACTGGCGGTGCAGCAATTGCGTTGACCGATTTTCGCATTCACGCGGACGGTTTCGGCCGCTTTTTGGTCTTCAATCGTTCGATGACCCCCTGGCACGCCGGACGCATCGTACAGCGCCTGCTTGAAATCGAAACCTATCGAATCATGGCGCTATTGTCTTTGCCGGTCGCTCAAGAGCTTAATCCGCTTTTATCATCCTGGGAGTCCGAGCTCTCTGAAATCACCAATTCGATGACGAAACGGACGGACCAGGAAGAGCAGGTGCTGCTGGATCGGCTCACGCAATTGCAGGCTGCCATTGAAAAGAATCATACCCAAACACAGTTCCGCTTTAATGCTGGCGCCGCTTATTATGCGCTGGTTCAGCGGCGCAATGATGAACTTCGCGAACAGCGCATGGCCGGCATGCAGACTTTTAGCGAGTTCACAGAGCGTCGATTGGCGCCGGCGATGAACACTTGTCAGGCCGCCGCTGCGCGCCTTCAAGCATTGTCAGAGCGGGTCGATCGCGCAGCACAACTCTTATCGACACGCGTTGACATGTCACTTGAAAAACAAAATCAAGCAGTGCTTGAAAGCATGGACCGCCGCGCTGAGCTGCAGCTACGCCTGCAACAAACTGTTGAAGGTCTCTCTATTGCGGCGATCACGTACTATGTGGTCGGCGTTATTGGTTATTTTGCTGGCGGGCTCGAGCAGCTTGGATGGAACGTTAACACCAAATTGGTGATGGGCGTGAGTGCGCCCCTTGTGCTGGCGCTTTCGGCCTTCGGCGTCTGGCGCGCGCGCAAGCTCGTCTCCGAACGAGAGAAAAAAAGTCCCGACGACGCCTAACGCGTAGGGCAATCTTTACACCTTGTGTCAGACGCCAAGACACGGTTTAATGTCAACCTATGTTGACACGAACAGACCCGCCTACCGTCGTAGCACGGACCGACCCAAGGCCGAGAGCTGTCGTCATTGGCAGTGGTTTTGGCGGGCTCGCTGCCGCAATTCGACTCGGCGCAAGAGGGTATCGCGTGACGGTGCTGGAGAAGCTCGATGCTCCAGGCGGTCGAGCCTATGTTTTCCGGCAAGACGGCTTCACCTTTGACGGCGGCCCGACGATTATCACTGCGCCGTTTCTGTTTGAAGAGTTGTGGGCGCTTTGCGGTAAGCGTATGGCCGACTATGTGACTCTCGATCCAGTCGATCCCTTTTACCGAATACGGTTTAACGACGGCGAGGTGTTCGCTTATTCAGGCGACCCGGACGCCATGCGCGCGGAAGTCGAACGGTTTTCGCCTACTGATGTGAGCGGCTACGAGCGTTTCATGCAGCTCAGCCAAGAGCTCTGCGGAAAAGGGTTTGAAGAGCTCGGCGATGCGTCGTTTTCGAATTTTGGCGACATGCTTCGCGTCGCGCCGGACCTTCTTCGTCTCCAAGGGCAGCGGTCAGTATACGGCGTTGTATCAAAATATATAAGAGATCCGCGGCTTCGCGTCGTATTTAGCTTTCATCCACTGTTGATCGGAGGAAATCCCTTGAGCGCCAGCGCGGTCTATGGGCTCATTCCGCATCTTGAACGCCGCTGGGGGGTTCATTTCGCGAGAGGCGGCACTGGCGCGCTGGTCCGCGGCCTTGTCGAGCTGATCCGCGGGCAGGGCGGCGCCATACGCTATCACGCCGACGTTGAAGAAATTCTCGTTCACAAAGGCGGTGCTGCAGGTGTCCGACTGACTAATGGCGATAATATTTATGCAGACATTGTCGTTTCAAACGCCGATGCTGCGACGACCTATCATGAGCTTTTGCCCGATGCCGTGTCACGTAAATGGTCGAAACGCAAAGTCGAAAAGGCGCGCCATTCCATGGGGCTTTTCGTTTGGTATTTCGGTACGAAACAGCGCTATGAAAATGTCGGTCATCATACAATTGTGCTTGGCCCGCGCTATGAAGAATTGTTGAAAGATATTTTTTCTAGGAAACGATTGGCGGACGACTCCAGTCTTTATCTTCACCGGCCGACGAATTCTGACACGTCATTGGCGCCCGAAGGGTGCGACGCTTTTTACGTGCTTTCTCCAACACCGAACCTTTCAGCGGATGTTGATTGGCGGCGCCACGCCGAGAGTTACCGCCGAACAATTGAAAAGCGCTTGAATGATACCTTGCTGCCAGGCCTTGGAAATGAAATTGTAACATCCCGGATTATGACACCGCTTGATTTCAAAACTCGTTTGCGCGCTTATCAGGGTTCGGGCTTTAGTCTCGAACCGACACTGTTGCAAAGCGCCTGGTTCAGGCCGCACAATCAATCTGAGAACATTAAAAACCTTTTTCTCGTCGGCGCAGGAACGCATCCTGGCGCAGGGGTTCCCGGCGTATTGTCTTCGGCGCGCGTTCTTGACAAGGTAGCTCCTGATGCCCGCTGCTTTGCATAGTTGGGAAAGCGATCTTGCGGTTTGCCGCCGAGCGACTCGCAAGGGATCAAAGAGCTTTTACGCTGCATCGCTCCTGTTGCCGAGGAACGTTCGCAACGGCGCTTATGCGCTCTACGCTTTCTGCCGGTATTCGGACGATGTGATTGATCTTGGCGATGGCGACGCTAGTGCGATTGATCGTTTGAATAAGCGTTTGGTGCGCGCCTATCGCGATCTTCCGGAAGATTCGCCTATTGACCGCGCCTTCGCGCAAGTTGTTCGGGATTTTGATATCCCAAAAACCTTGCCTGCGGCGCTGATTGAAGGACTGGCCTGGGACGCTGCTGGTCGACGCTACGAGACCATCGAAGATCTCTACGATTATTGCGCGCGCGTTGCCGGATCTGTCGGCGCGATGATGGCTGTGCTAATGGGCGTGCGGGAAAAAGACGCCATTGCACGCGCTTGCGACCTTGGCGTCGCCATGCAGCTCACCAATATATCACGTGATGTTGGAGAGGATGCGCGCGCTGGCAGAATCTATCTGCCGCACAAATGGTTGCAAGAATCTAAGATCAATGCCGAAGCATTTCTAGCTGCGCCTGTTTTCACACGGGGCCTTGGCGGAGTTGTAAAACGCCTGCTGGAAGAAGCGGCGCGTTACTATGATCGCGGATTGACGGGTATTGATTTTCTGCCCATGCGATGCCGCGCCGGAATCGTTGCGGCGGCTGACATTTATGCTGAAATAGGCAGACGCGTCGCCAATCAAGGTTTTGACTCGGTAACTGAGCGCGCGGTGGTTTCGACTAGGCGAAAGCTCGTTTTACTCGCCAGCGCCGTCGCCGGACCGAATTTCGCCCACGCCCCTTCAAATTGCGCGCCCCTGCCTGCCAATGCGTTTCTGGTTGACGCGGTCGAGCCCGAGCGAGACGCTTACGCAAACAGCCCGACCGGCGGCGCAGAACATGTGCTTGACGTGATTATGCGACTGGAACGGCGCGACCGCGCAAACAAGCTTCGGGCGGCATCTTAGCAACGAAGGCGCGAAAGATGGGTAACTCTATCTTTTTCCATGAATTTACAGTTTTCTTCGCCCTCGTTTTCGGCTGGGCGATTTGGGAATTGCGCAAAATAAGCAAGCTCCATAAGAAAACGTTGGAGGAAGAACGCGCCAAGGCGGCCAAGAGCGACGCTCCGTCTGAGGCTGATTAATCTAACGCAGTATGCGCGGCATTCGGAACGGCAGCATTGCCTTCACGATCGGCGAACGAAAGCGCGCTCCGGAAAATGATTCATGGACGGAATTGCAGGTGGTCCCAGAAACACTGCTCTCAATAATCGAGCGGCTGTAAAACGGCGTGTCCTCCAGCGTTTTAATGACACGCACAGCGGTTTCGCGATCCGCGCGCGTTCTTCTTGAAATACGCCAGATTTTTGTATCCGGGAGGACGATTGTTGCAGGCGGAGCAGGCAGTTCGGTCATTTCCCCGCCGGCGTTGAAATTAAGCGCAATGGAGCGTGTTTCGCCCTTCCACCCATCTGTATTATAAAGGATTGCGGTTTCGCCTCCCGGCAACTGAGCGCGTGACCAGTCCCAGTAGCGGAACGCTGCTTCTAGCGGCTCGTCGCCGCTGTTTGTATCGAGATAGCCGCGACCGGACCATTGCAAGTTTGGTATTTCAAAATTCGCGTCGATGTGTGCGGTTGGCGCAATTGGACGCCACCGGTGACGACGGCCCTCGTCGATTTCAAATTCTCTCGTGTTTACAAACGCCGGCTTGACACGCACGCGTCCGCGCACCGGGAGTGGAAGGGGCGCTGCTTTTTCGTCGATGTTAATAACAAGTTCGTCGTCTTCCCAGTCGAGGCGGCTTGGGCCGATCTGAAAGTGACTGCGATCAACAGCAACGGCGTTTTCACCGCGCTCGGTCATCGCCCAGCGGGTTTTGTCCGGTCCGTAAAGCGCCACGTTGAGTGCGCAGTGATTGAATGGATTCCGCTTTTTTGACCATGCATAATAAGATGAAAAGACGCTGCCGATAAAAG
>JANQOV010000073.1 GCA_028285645.1 Hyphococcus sp. | reverse complement strand
AGGACCAAACGGCGCCGGAAAAACAACCTGTTTTTACATGATAACCGGTCTTATCGCGGCTGACCGCGGCTCCATATCCATTGATGGACACGACGTAACAAGCCTGCCGATGTATCAACGCGCACGCCTTGGGGTTGGATATCTTCCACAGGAAGCTTCAATATTTAGAGGGTTAACAGTCGAACAGAACCTGCGCGCGGTGGTGGAGCTTGTAGAGTCCAACAAGGACAAACAACAGGCCATCATTGACGATTTGCTTAACGAATTTCACATCACGCATCTGCGCGGCGCATCCGCGCTCGCGCTTTCCGGCGGCGAAAGGCGTCGCGTGGAAATCGCTCGGGCGTTGGCGACGGCGCCTGCTTTCATGCTATTGGATGAGCCTTTCGCCGGGATTGATCCGCTCGCAATTGCAGAAATTCGAGAGCTTGTAGCGCATCTCAAAGAGCGCGGGCTTGGCGTTCTCATTACGGATCATAACGTTCGCGAAACGCTCGATATCATTGATCGTGCATATATTATTCACGAAGGTGAGGTATTGGTGGAAGGCAAGCCCAGCGATATCGTTGGGGACAAAGATGTGAGACGCGTTTACCTCGGTGACCGTTTTCAGATGTAACCTTAACGGCCCGATAAAGGGGGCATTGTGGCGTTAGCTCCGAAACTTGAATTCAGGCAATCACAGCAACTCGTGATGACGCCGCAATTGCAGCAGGCAATCAAGCTATTGCAATTGTCAAATCTGGAACTCGCAGAGTTTGTCGATAAGCAACTCGAGGAAAATCCGTTTCTCGAAAAGGCGGAAGTTGCCGACGACGCGCCAATTGAGCGACGAGATACGGTTGATAAGCAAAAATCCGAAAACGTGTCGGGCGGCGAGACCTCTGAGCCTTCGAGCCTCGACAGCGGCGATGCATCCTCTGAAGCACTTGACATCGCCTATGACGATAATGACGGCGCACCTGTCAATGAAAACGCCACCGGGGGAGACTATCGCGTCAATGACTGGTCAAGCGCCGGTTCCAAGCGCCGTTTTGATGGCGAAGATCGCGAATTCGGGGCGACCATTAAAAGAGAAATATCCCTGGGCGAGCACCTTAACGAACAGTTGAAAGTCGCAACGCGCGATTCCAAACAACTATTGATCGGCGCTTATATTATTGATCTGATCGATGAGGCGGGATATCTGCGCGAAGATATCGGCGCGATCGCACAAAGGCTCGGCGCCGATATTGACGAAGTGAAAGAAACGCATCGTTTGATAACGACGTTTGATCCCTGCGGCGTTGGCGCGCGCGATCTCAAAGAATGTTTGCGGCTGCAATTGCAGGATTGTGATCGTCTCGATCCGGCCATGGATGCATTCGTCAATAACATTGAACTACTCGCCAAAGGCGACCTCAAAGGTTTGATGAAAGCGACGAATTCGGACGAAGAAGATGTTCGTGACATGGTAGCCGAGGTTCGATCCCTGACGCCAAAACCGGGATACGCGTTTAGCAGCGAAACAACGCAGGCAGTCGCCCCTGATGTTTTTGTGCGACAAGCGCAGGACGGAAGTTGGAAAGTTGAACTCAACAACGAAACATTGCCGCGCGTTCTGGTCAACCAGCATTATTTTGCCGAAATCGCCTCAGCCAGCTCAGGCGAAGAAGACAAAGTGTTCGTGAACGAACAATTCGCAAATGCAAACTGGCTCGCCAAGAGCCTAGACCAGCGGGCGCGAACAATACTGAAAGTAGCGAGCGAAATTGTCCGCCAGCAGGACGCATTTTTGGCCTATGGCGTCAAGCATTTGCGACCGCTTAATCTCAAGGTCGTCGCAGAGGCGATTCAAATGCATGAGTCAACGGTCTCACGCGTAACGTCCAACAAATATATGGCGACGCCACGTGGTTCCTTTGAACTCAAATATTTCTTCACCGCCTCCATCGCGGCGACAAATGGCGGTGAGGCGCACTCGGCGGAGGCTGTTCGCCAGCGAATACGCGAACTCGTCGACAGCGAGACGCGGGATAGTATTCTTTCGGATGACAAAATCGTTGAAATTCTTCAGGGCGAGGGGATAGATATTGCGCGCCGTACGGTTGCGAAATACCGGGAAACCCTCAATATCCCGTCATCCGTGCAGCGGCGCAGATTATCGGCTCCTAACGCAATCTAGCTGTTTTGGGCCTTTTGATTTGTCCCCTCCCCGCCAATAATATGGCTGGGCCGGAGGGAGCGGCGAGCCGCTCAACTATGGAGGCTAAATGGACATTCAGGTCAGTGGAACCAATATGGACTTGGGAGAAGCGCTTCAATCTCATGTATCCGATCGGTTGACCGATAGTGTGCGAAAATACTTTGATCGCGGAGCAGAAGCAGCAGTTACGTTCACAAAAAATCGAAGCGCCATTGAGTGTGAAATGACAGCTCACCTGGCGTCGGGCGTATTTTTGGCCGCGCACGGCGAAGGCGGAGACGCTTACGGCGCCTTTGAAGAAAGCCTCGAAAAACTGGAAAAACGCATCAGGCGCTACAAGCGGCGCCTGAAAAATCACCACACAAATGGCAAGGAACCGCTTCCAGCAGAAGCGGCGGCCTATTATCTGCTGCAAGCGCCTGCAGAGGAGGACGACAGCGAGGTTGCTGACGACGCCCCTGTGATCATCGCTGAGAGCCAGACAACCCTCCGCGAGATGACCGTCGGATCCGCTGTCATGCAGCTAGACCTCTCCGAACAACCGGCAATTGTGTTCAAAAATGCGGCACATGGCCGAATAAATGTTGTCTACAAGCGTCGCGACGGCCATATAGGGTGGGTTGACCCCACCGCGACTTAGTTGAACACGCTGCCGGCAGGGGTGTTCCAAATCGGAACAATCGTAGCATTGATATCGGGTAATCAATCAGCAAGCACGCGATCGTATTGTTTCAGGCGAGAAGCCAGAAGTTTGAGGCGTAGATATTGATGAGTGCGAGTATTGTATGATGGGACTGAATGAATTTCTTTACCCGAGCGGCGTGCTTCACAACATAAATGCAGGTTGTAAACGCGAGGCGCTTCAAAAACTTGCGGCGGCTGCCAGCAAGATCGTGAACATTTCCGAAGCCGATATTTTTTCCACAGTTATGGAGCGCGAACAGCTGGGATCCACAGGCGTTGGCGAAGGCGTCGCCATTCCGCATGGCAAGCTTGAGGGATTGGACAAGATTACTGGCCTCCTCGCGCGTCTCAAGGCCCCTGTCAACTTTGACGCTTTGGACGACCGGCCTGTAGATTTGATTTTTTTGCTGTTGGCGCCGGCGAATGCAACAGCAGCGCACTTAAAAGCGCTGGCACATGTTTCAAGATTGTTGCGCGACCATGAGATCCGCGCATCATTACGCGGCGCGGAAACAGCCGACGCATTGTATGCCATTGCCGTTTCAAGCAAAAAATCTGACGCTGCCTAAATTCGTATCTACCGATACTCGCAGCCGTTGCATCATTGGTAGGCAGAACTGCCCCATTTGGGATTAACGGAAGTCGCCCTTGCGTTATCATCAGCGCCACATTTCACAAGCGCCAAGAGGCAAACTTTGTCTAAGTGCTAGTGAACGCTTACAGGGTTCATTTCGTGCTGACGCGCTGCCGCAAACGCCAAGTCACGATCGCCGACCAACGCTATCCGCTCTCCATCAGCAGCGTGCACAGAATACAAGGTTGCATCGTCGGCGATATCGAGCGTTAAGTCGCTATCCTCATCAACAAGATCGTCCAAAACGTCACGCGCAATCACCGCCCGGATGTAGACAAGTTTGCGCCCGCCGAGCTCGGCCAACTCACGTGCGGTAATTGGCTTGTTAGGGGCGTGCCGTTCGGTTTGCTGATCTTTGTTCTCGGCCATGTGGCGGTTTCATTGTCCTTTAATGGGCGGCGTCTTAACAGTGACGAACAATGTCTATCAAAGCGTGAACGCCGCGGTTTTGATGGTTAACATTTAGCTGTTGCATGTGGCGTTACGACGACCGATTTGCGGCTATTTGGTACCTTTTTCATGTAAGATTATATCATATCATAACAAGGCCGCAGAAAGGCTGGATAGTCTAGCCTCCACCGCTGCGACACGGATATAAGCCATTGTTTTATTTATATTTATTTTTTTCTCTCTCGGAAATGAGCCGAATGAAAAGCGCGTGATCGATATTGCCGCCGGACAGCGTGATCCCGACATTTTTTCCCACAGCATCAAATTTTCCAGATAATACGGCCGCCAGCGCGACTGCCCCGCCGGGCTCTAATATGAGTTTAAGATGGTCAAAAGCAAAGGCGATTGCTTCAGTCGCCTCAGATTCAGTTATCGTAACGCCGCCCCGAACCAATCGCCTCATGACTGAAAGCGTAATTTCCCCAGGGGTCGGAGAGGCAAGCGCGTCAAATATGGTTCTTCTGGAAATATCAGCATATTGCCGCTGACCATTACGAATCGACGCCCAAGTTTCGTCGTAGTGCTCTGGTTCGGCAATCCAGATTTCCGTATTCGGGGAAAGGTCTTCCAGAATTGTTGCGCATCCTGCGGTCAATCCGCCGCCGCCGCAGCAAACAATAAACGCATCAAGCGCAACCCCGATTTGCTTGCAAGATTGCAACGTTTCGAGCGCCAATGTTCCCTGCCCCTCAATAACATCGACGTGATCGTAAGACGGCACGAGTGCTTTTTTGCCTTCAGCGGCAATCGAACGCGCAATCGCCTCCCGATCTTCGGTATAACGATCATATGTTATTATTTCAGCGCCATAGCGTCGCACTGCCATCACCTTCACAGCTGGCGCATCTGCAGGCATCACGATGGTTGCCGGAATTTTAAATGCCTTCGCCGCCCGCGCCACGCCTTGAGCATGATTACCGGACGACCAAGCAACAACGCCTCGCGCCCGAACTTCAGGCGGCAAACTGGATATACGATTAAAGGCGCCGCGAAGCTTAAATGAACCGCAGTGCTGCAGCACTTCCGCCTTGAGGAAAATACGTCCCCCGGTGCGTTCGTTTAGCAAATCATTTTCGAGTACGGGCGTTTGAATAATATGCCCGCCGATCCTTTCAGCGGCGCGGCGGACGCCGTCCGCAGACACATAGCGTTCTTGCTCGCTCATGTAACGCGTTGACCTATAGTTTTTTGATGCTCATACAAGAATGGCATTCAAATTCTCAGCTCTTAGCTATAGCGACCAATACACTTATCTCCGCACGGGAATCGCCATCACATTCATCGCAATAGAAATTCGGTCTCTTGGACCCTCATGCGGTTTCACGGCGTGGGAAAGCCAGGAGGGAAAGACAACCATTTTGCCCGGAGCAGGCTCGAACTCTCGGAGTGAAGGAAACTTTTCGCCTTCTTCTCCCACAAATTGAAGGTCTGGTGCGTACATGCGGTTTGTTGGAAAATTCGGATCCAACAGGACAAGCTTGCCGTTCGGATCGCCGCCATTATCAACATAATATACAGCTGACCATAAGGCTCCTGCATGCGCATGAAATTGGTTCGACGCGCCCGCTGGAGACACGTTCGCCCACATATCCATCGCCATCTCATAGCGGGGTTCGTTTCCCTGCATACCCATATCTTCCGTATGAAGTCCGCAAAGCTGCAACAAGGTCACCCCTAGGGCTTTTGCTGCTTCACCACCCCAGCGCAACATTTCCGTATCGGAATGCCAGCCAAGCACATTGGAGCGAGTTATGCCTTCATGGGCTGCCTTGTTATTGAGTATTGTCGATCTCAGCGCCTCATTGATTCCCTGCGCATCGGGCAGCGTAGTTTCCATCACGCCCACAGGGAACAATTTGTGAATAGAAACAGTCCCTAGCTGAAGTGGTTGCGCAGTCATATGTCATCACCCATTTGGTACAACTCCTTTACGAGCAACGCCCACGGAAAAGTCGCGCTTTCGAGAAGCCTGCTCGAAAATTGAACTGGCTGTTACGCGCCAATACAAGAGCGCTACTTCAACCTCCAGCAAGCGGCCCGGCCCACGCCAACAAAACAACGCCAAGCAAAATGCGATAGATGACGAAAGGCGTGAAACTGATCATCCGCGTCAATCGCATAAACGCAGCAATGGTCGCAAACGCTGCTAAGAATGACAAGACAGCGACAATCAGCGCGGCGTCAAGGCTCGCTTGGCTCCCTTCCCGTGCGAGATCGAACCCCGCAAATAATCCAAAAGCTGATATAGCTGGAATAGCCAACAACATCGAATATCGCGCTGCTTCGGACCTTTTCCAACCAAGATAACGAGCCGCCGTCATTGTGACGCCGGACCGCGATACGCCGGGTATCAGCGCGAGCATTTGTGCTGCGCCGATCGTGAGCGTTTCACGCCAGCCGATGCGATCCAGCCCTTCCTTGTCTGTTGATGAACGATCCGCATGCCACAACAAAACTCCAAACACGATGCTCGCCCAGCCGATGACCGCCGGCGAACGCAACGCAGATGTCCAGTCAAACAGGACAAATATCGACGCAAGAACAAGGATCGGAACAGTCGCGCTCGCGATGTAAAGGAACAACTTCCGGTCTGCGCTTGGTCTAAACATTATCGCGTCAACGCCGCCGCGCGCTAACATGACTGTCTCGCCGCGGAAATATAAAAGCACAGCAATAAGCGAGCCTACATGAGCGGCGATGTCGATTAAGGGGCCTTGGTCCGCCCAATCTTCAACCGCAAGGGGCGCTAGTATTAAGTGCGCCGACGAGGAGACCGGAATGAACTCGGTAATTCCCTGAATAAGAGCAAGAACAATGAGTTGTAAAAGCGGCATGGGCGCCAAATAAGCTGTTTGCTCAACGGGCGCCAGTTAAAAGCCGGCCGGAAATTTGTGACCAGCAAAACGCCCTAAAGTGTCTGCATCACGTTTGTCCGTTGGGCCGACTTATCACCTTCAATGAGGCCAAGTTCAGACAGCTTCGCGGCGATGGTGTCACGGTCATAAGGCTTCAATATGTAATGTGCAGCGCCAGCCGCTTTGGCCAGCGTAAATTGCTGCGGATCATTTTCCGTAGCGCACAAGACTATTGGCGGACGATCTTCAGCGGGCAACTCCGAAGCTGCGCGAAGAAAGTCGAGCGCGCCAAGCGAAGGCAAGTCCCAGTCCAAGAAGACGGCAACGGGTTTTTTCTCACGGCAGATTTCGATTGATTCCTCCGCATTTGCTGCTTCTAGAACCCCGAAATCAAGCTCCTTGACGATGCGCGCCGTAATCTCGCGGATCAGGTCAGAATCGTCTGTGATGAGGATTTTCTTATCTTCTGCCATAGGGCATCCCATAAATATTGACGTTCGCAGTCAGGCGCGGCGAAACAACTCTGACCGCATTGCATTATTCTAGGGTTAACGGGCGTATATTGTTCCGCCTCAGGCGCCCGGAATGACAGCACTGAACGTAACCGTTTCGTTTTCCAGCGCGGCCGAAATACGTCCACCGGCATCCGTAACGAGCCGCCATGCTATATGGGCCGGCGCGTATTTGGGCATGATCTCTGTCGTATCGCCACTCAATGCGCGGACAAGATCATCCTGAAGAACAACCTTTTTACCGGCAGCACTAATAGCAAAATCACTGATGTCGCCATTAATTGCGACAGTTCCGCCGCGGGGCACACAATCAGCTGCGGCGTAAGCAAGCGTTAACAAAACCTTTACGTTTTCCTTGGGCGCATAGCCGCCCCCGATATTCCACTCGAGATCCGCTTTTGTGATCTCAAAGACGCTTGCCAACGCCTTGTTGGCGTCTTCCAAGCTGATTTGCGCACCAAATCCGCCGGCCGCACCGTAAGCGAGGCGGGCGTAGGTCAACAAGGCAATTGCTTTTTGTGCTCCGGACCGGATGAGATCCATCGCCGCTTCTTGCATGGACGCATCCATCGCCGGATCGTCGAGCACCTCAAGCCCGGACCCCAAGGCGCCGACGGGATTGATGAGGTCGTGACAAACCCGAGAACTCAGAAGCGCCGATAGCGCTAAAGCATCGATATCATCATGGCTTTGTGTTTCTGTCGGCTCCAAAGCCGCGGCGGTAGAATCATCGAATTGGGACATTGGCATGGACTTCCGTTAACGAGAACATCCATTAACGCCGATTCGAATTATTTTTGGGTGAACGCCCGTAGTCCTCAGACTTCAATCCACCGGCCGCCCTGGTTTTTGTAACACTGACCGCTTGTCAGCTGGTTGATCAGCTTTTCCGCCGTAAGCGCCGCCGTCACATCGATCGTGACGCCGTTGCGGCTTGCGAGGTCCGCATAAACAGCTTTGCGCTGCTGATTAATATCGCGAACGGCGCGCTGTAGCGATGTATCGGCGCGCGCTGCATCAACAATGCCCAAATAGCCGTCCATCTGCTCGCCGATGATGCACTGGTCTTTCGCCCGCTCCACTTCGGCGCTGGCCGCCGCAGCGAGGCCCGGCGACAAGGTTGCGCCAGCTATCACGCTCGCCAGAGCGATGGCTGCAATCTCTTTCTTCATGTCCAGGCCTCCTCCCTTAGAATATGTCCGGATTATCAGCGATCAACTCTTCAATTTCCTTGTCGAGTTTGACCCGAACTTCCTGATCAATCTTGACGTTAAGATTCACCTCTATGGGCTTGTCCCCGCCTTCAAGCTTTACCGTCGTGCAGGCCGCCAAGGCTATGCATGCCGCGATCGGCGCCAATCCGAGCAATCCTGTATTCTGCGCTAACATCATCGCTCCGCCCTCATTCGCTTTGTTTGTTTTAACCGTACGCAGCACTATTTCCAGACGTCCTTCACGTTATTTTCCACTTTTGACGAAATATGGGCTGAATTGCGGTATTGATGCCGCCTAATTGCGTTCCTCTGCATCGTCAATTATGGCGCGTTCGATCAAAACCCTTGGATTTCGTGACAAATTGGCCTGCCGGAACAAATCGACCAACGCCGCCTCCAAGTTCACAGTATATTTCACTGGCACGCGCACATTATCCTGATCTAGAGCGCCCAGCATATTTTGTTGATTGACGGGCACGTCTCCCCTGCCTTCAAAAATCATTTTGAAATCCATACTGCCGTCGAGCGGCCCGTCGATATTGACTAGCAGCGAATCAAACTCAAGGTTTCGCAGTAAGCCGAAGGCGATCTCGGCCTGTTCTCCAGCGCCGGCGGCGACATCACTGGCTTGTCCCTTATATCGAACAGCTCCTGGAGAAATTGATCGAAGCTCGCCGTTTTCGATCCGCGCCTTGCTGTCCTCAACGACAAGCGGCAAGACGCCGCTTAAAATCCCCTCACCGGACAATCCATCGACATCAACGAACTCGAGAATCTGCGCTAAATCGATATTGTCCGCCTCCAGGCGCGCCGCAGCATTGCCGCCCCTGGTTGAGGTGCTGGCGCCGTACACACCAAGTTGTCCGCCGAACCATGGGAACTCTGCTTTTTCAACATTGAGCGTATCACCTTCGCTTATGCCGAAGCGTATGGTCCCGTTTTCCAAGGGTAGTGAGCCCAATTCAATTCGCTCGACGGTGATTGTCTGCAAGCCGTCAGTGGTCACGGGCCACAAATCGGAAAATCGAATTGCGCCCGAAACGCCAACAGTCTGCGTAACCGTGATGCCCGGTCCCTGAAATGTCACATTATCAAACTCAAGATCCGCACTCGAGCCGAATCCAACTGGATCAGGCGCCCAAGTGAAATTGGAAAAGCCCGTTGCGGCGCCAGTCGTTGTTCCGATGATCCCGCGCAACACAGGCGCCAGGTTTTCCGGCTGCAAACCATCAGGCGCGAACGCCAAATCGTGAAAATCGAACCGCATTTTCCCGCTTGCAGTTTCGACATTATGTTCGCCCTTGCCCTCGCCCAGCAGATAGCCATCCGGTGTCGCAAGTCCAATCGAAAACGTGACATTGCGATCGTCAAGTTCCGCCACGCCATTGCCAATCACCGGTGCGATGAGTGGCGATTCCCGGTTGGTTGATGCAATTCGTGCGCGCGCCATGCGCGTTTCGCCGTGCAGTTTTTCGGGAGTCAGGGATAGCTCATATGCGCCAGCGGCATTAGAAAACACCAATGTCTCATTCAATGAAACAACACCGCCAGAAAAACTCCCTGACACTTCCGTTGTCTTGTCCACCGGGAGATAGACCGCTGCGAGATCAATACGCGGCGGCCGCCCAGCAAAACGGGTCTGGCCGAGGCGGTATCGCGCCTGTGCGGCTGTGAGCTCGCCTTCTAGCGCAAACTTTGGCGGACCGGACCAGTCAACAGTCGCGATTGGCTTTTCTTCAGCGCAAAGCTTGCCATCAACAACATTTGCAGCGGCGTCCTGCTGTTTGATAGCCAGCCGCGCGCTCGAAACGCCGATACAATCTTCCCCCGTTTGCGAAATAGTGATCGTCTTTGATTGTTGATCCGCATTGATACCGACGCTTGCGGTAATCGGCGCGTCGTAAACATCCAGGCGGCCAACGGAAAGATGGTTGATCTCCGCTGATCCTTCTAACGCGGCGGTGATCCCACTTTCTGTCGCCTTTCCGTCAAGGATAAATGCAGCAGTCGAGAACGACACCGCATCTGAATCATAATCACCAATCTTGGCGGGTGATCGAAACGACCAAACGCCATCTTCCTGTTTGGCCTCAAGGGCTCCACTTGCCGTTAATGACGCGCCGGTGACTTCAAATGCAGCAGACGCCGATCGCGTCTCGCCCAACGCCGAAAACAAGGGCGCGTTGTTAATCGCTGTCAGAAGCAGCGCAGCACCAGTGTCAGTACGCGCCGCCAACGCTTCATCTTGCGGAAGGCGCAGCATGATGGTGGTTCCGTCAATATCGACGCCCAGTCTGCCGCCAACCGAAATCTCGGAAACATGCCGACCAAACATGAAAACACCGCCGCCGGCGTTGACCAGGGCGAGGAACTCGGATTCGTCTGGCGTGAGGGAAGCAGAGCGCAGTTCGACAAACGCCCTCGCAGAAAACGCCTCTCGCTGGCCCTCGGCGACGTCACGCCAGGACGCGCCGTCGGCCGCGAATCCAATATCGAGATTGTCAATCGGGCCAACGGGCGAACGAACGTCGCCAGCGAAGCCACCCTCGACGACGAGTCCGCCGTCAGACGTGAGGTTAGCTTCGATACGCAGTTTCGCGCCATTAAATTGGATGGCGTCTGTTCCTGCGTTTTCGGCGGCAAGGTCAAGCGCTGCATCTCCACCGGCGGCAAGGTCATAGCTTGCGTTCAATCGTCCCTTGGCGTCGCCGGCGGGCGTACCGACAAGCAAGCTGATTTCGTCAAGGCGCAGTCGCTCGAACGGAAGGCTGCCGCCGCTTGGCTCGCCTCCGCCTAAGGCGACGCCCGGAAGTGACACCCGTCCATCTGGCGAGAGCGCGACGCGCACATTGCCGGGGCCTGCGATGATTTCGACGACACGCCGCTCAGCAATCGCTTCGCGCCAGTCATAAGCAACCGAGATATTGTCGAATTCAAATGCTTCGCCGCCGCTCGGACCTGCGCTTACGTTTTTGAGCCGCAAGCCCGACAGCGACAGCACATCGACTGTCGCCTTAGGATTTTCCAATCCCGCGTTCGCCATCACCTGCCGCACGAGCGCCGAGGCTATGGGACCGCGCAGGAGGTAGAGCGCCATGACCGCGATGGCGACGACCAAAAGAGCGCCCGCTAATCCCCTCGCAACCCGCATTCCTAACTCACTTCCATCAAACCCAATCGCGGCTTTTTGCCTTTGATTAAGGCAAATTTGATCAAATCCGATATGGTCCCTTTCGCCAGCATGCAGAAAATTGCGTGTTTTGGCGAGGCATGTCATTAACGTCGCGGGCGACGGTGAAGTCCTGTTGAACCGCCTTTCACATTTCCCCGGCGCAGTTTGCCTGTCGGGCCGTAGGTTAGAGCGATAAGTCCGATGACGCTTGCGTTTTCCACAGCCGAGCCCAAATACACCTTGGAAGGCAATCCCTACTGCCCTGTCGAGCGCAAACGGCGCGGTCCCTTGGCGTTGGCGGCGTCGCTCTCGGTGATGCTCGCAGGCGCAGCATTTCTCGCATTTTCCATGACGGCGACGCCTGAACCCGCGGCGCCTGCCGAAATTATTAAGATCGCCGTTGATCAGGACGCGCTTGAAGCACTGAATGCGCCCAAGACCGAGACCGCTGCGGCAACGCCCGAAAACCAGCAAATAAAGGACCTTAACGCCTCCGTTGAAGCTGCGCTCGCCCAATCCCGGGCGGCAAGAGCAAATGCGGCGAAGGCCGCCGAGAAGCCAGTATTGTCCCTCAGCAGGCCTGCCGCGGAAGGCGGGCTGATGCCTAGGCTGAAGCCAACGGCCGCTCCGCGCCTTGCTGAAGCTACTCCAACGACGGCCGAAGCATTTATGGTCAAAGACGCAACCGGCGCCCTTAAGGCCTTTGCTCCGCGCGTTAAACCAGCAGGCCCTGGAGGCTTGCTCGCCGCCGCGCCGCCGCCCGTTAGGCCCATGCGCCTTGGCGGCGTCTATTTGGCCTCTGAATACGACCGTCCGGCTTCTGTCTTCTTCGAAAGCGACCTTAACCCGCGCAGGCGCTTCACAACGCCGCCGCCCCTTGCCTATGCCGCCGACATCAAACGCGACATTGGCGAGCGGATCATTCGCATTGCCCGCGGCGAGAACTTTGTCGACGCGCTGAAACGCGCCGGCGTTGAGGCGGATGACCGCAACGAAGCGGCTTATGCTTTCGGCAAGCAATATAATCTCAGGCGGCTGCGTCCCGGCCAGGAATTTTCTCTAACGCTCGCCTGGCCGAATGAAACGCTTTTCCAACATGCGACCAGCGCCGCTGAGCCGGCGGCGCGCCTGATGGGCCTTGAATTCCGCGCCGACCCGCAAAACCGCATCAAACTCAGCCGCGATGAGAAAGGCGCGCTGACCGCAGAAAAATCCGAAGTGCGGCTGATGACACGCACCATGGCGATCTCCGGCGCCATCAATGGCAGCCTTTATCTTTCGGCGAAAGCACAAGGAGCGCCCAACCAGATGATCGCCGACCTCGCCAATATCTTCGCCTACGACATTGACTTTCAGCGCGAGATATTCGGCGGCGACGAATTTGAAGCGATCTTTGACGTGCACTTCGACAGCGAGGGCGAAATCGTCTCTTCCGGCAATATACTCTTTGCACGGATGAAATGGCGCGGCCGCACGAAGGAAAAAGCCTATTACCGCATGGCTGCAACTGAAGACGGCGTGCGCGCCGATTATTTCGACGCCGCCGGCCAGAGCGCCAAACGGCTGCTCATGAAAACCCCGATTGACGGCGCCCGGCTTTCGTCACGCTTTGGCACGCGCCGCCACCCGATTTCCGGCTATCGCCGGCAACACAAAGGCGTTGACTTTGCAGCGCCGCGGGGAACACCGATCTACGCTGCTGGCGACGGCGTCGTCGAGCGCGCCAATCGTTACGGTTCTTTTGGCAATTACATCCGTATACGGCACTCCAACAGCTACAAAACCGTCTATGCGCACCTTAAAGGCTTTCGCAGGGGCATTCGCGCCGGCAAACGCGTCAAGCAGGGCGACGTCATTGGTTATGTGGGCTCGACCGGCGCCTCGACAGGCCCGCACCTTCATTATGAAGTCCACCACAAAGGCAAAGCGGTGAACCCGCAAAAACTCAAAATGGCGACAGGCGTGAAGCTTAGAGGCGTTGCCCTTGAACGGTTCAAAGATCGCCGCGACTTGATTGACGCCATGCGGATTCCTGCGGACGAGGGATCGGGTCTCTTCGCCAAGGACGAGCGGCAAGACAATTCCCTGTGACGGGCTGCGGCGCCATTCGTCAAAATGTTGGACCACATGGTTTCGGATGAATTCAGACCGTCCTTGAGGATTTAAGCCGAATTTGTGGGACCAGATTCGCCAACCGGCCTGCGCTTGCTTAAACATGCGCATATTCTTGCCGCCATGCGCAATTTTCTGCTGATGCAAGTGACCCCGAAAGCGCAACGTTCCCTGCTGCGCCGGTATCCTGACGCGTTGATGATGGGAACCATCTACGGGATCCACGTGGCGGCGGATGCCCAGGTCGATCGCCCTGGAGCCCAGCTTACGCTGGGATGACGGCAATGGTTGACCTATGCACATTATCTCATCGGGCTTTTGAGCTTCGGTATTCATACGCGAAGCATAAACCCGGCCCAGGGGGTATAGGATAGATATCCTATAGCTGACATTTGGGTGTATACTCGAGCCCGGCGTTCTCTACCGATGCTTTTCGTAGGGTGCGCTACATTTATTTCGCAAATCACCGTTAGCCATGCAGTCCAAAGGACGCGCATGGCCCTGACCGGACAATAGACGTGACAGGGAAGGATGTCTGGTTGATCGCCGAAAGCGGACATTCGCGGATAGAGACCCTTTGGCCGATCGGCTCGTGTTCGCTCAAAACTGACAACGCCCACGACAGATGCTATGCGTAGCGTGCTTTTTCCTTGGGGGCGATTTGGCCGACATTTTCATATCCTACGCTCGGGCTGACCGTGATCGGATTGAGCAGCTAGCGGCCGCGCTCGACAATGCAGGCTATTCTGTTTGGTGGGACCGCAATATTGAAAGCGGCGCCGAATTTTCCGCTGAAATTGAGCGTGAACTAGCCGCGGCCAAAGCAGTGATTGTTTGTTGGTCGGAGGCTGGTGTTCAATCGCG
>JANQOV010000065.1 GCA_028285645.1 Hyphococcus sp. | reverse complement strand
AGACGGGCCCATGAACGTATCGGCGTCAAGCTGCGCGAGCCCCTCCGACGGTGCGCTCTCCTCGACAACAAGCCGATACCGCTCGGGATGCACGCGCTCAATCGCCTCTGGCGTGACTAGGGGCGCGACGCGTTTGTCGAGATCGGAAAATGCTTCGTCCTCTAACGCTTGTTCCACCGCCGCATAGCGGCCCGGATGTTCCACATGGCCGGGCGGGACTTCATGGCGGGCAAAAACCGGATGCGTATAAAGCAGCGTCGTCATGGGGCGCTGCTTTTAGCCGACATTGGGTTTCAAGTCTCGTGTTTTCTGCCCGACGCCTTAAACGCCGACACTATACATGGGCGCTTCAAGGTACATCGCCGTTACGACTTCCATAATTGTTGCGTTGGGCACGGCCTCACAGACCGCCAAAATATCAGCGCCTATCGTTGACGGCTGAAATCCCGCCAGGTCATGACGCTCAACTTCATCAACGCGAATGTTCAGACCCGTCATATAGCCCATCGCCCACTGGCCAACGCCCAACATCAGATCATCGCGCTGATCCGCTGAACTTGCCGCATAAAGATCCGTGTAGGAGCTACAGTCGTTCGTCCCGGATCCCGCGCCATCATAAGCTGCGTGTACGGACGGTATAGAAAGGCCGGCCGCTGCAACAGCAGCAATCAAAAATCGCATGAAGTTCCCCTCTTTTTATAGCAAGCGCATATTAACCACAAAAACGCCGGCGGCGTAAGGCGTATTGGCGCATGGAATTTTCTGCTCAACGCTTGGCGCCCAGCTATCCGCCAATCATTGTCGTCTCGAGCGTTTCAGCGACGCCTGGCGGCGGCGTTGCGCTATCGGGCACAAAAAAGTCCGGCATCAGCTTTTTGGACGGATCGACCCGGTATTTTTCAAAGTCCGTCACGCCGTTCTCATAGAGGAATGCGTCATCGATGAGAAAATTGCCGGTAAACTCGCGCGAGGGTTTAGTGAAGATGAGATGCGCTGCGTCTGCAAGAATATCAACGCTGCGTGACGCCTGCATCATGGCGTCGCCGCCAAGCGCGAACTGCACCGCAGCCGTTGCAATCGCCGTTCTTGGCCAGAGCGCGTTGAACGCAATCCCGTCATGTCTGAACTCTTCCGCCATGCCGAGCACGCACATGGACATGTTAAACTTCGCCATGGAATAGCCCACATGGCCGGCAAACCATTTCGGGCTCATATCTAGCGGCGGCGACAACATCAGGACATGGGGGTTGTCGGATTTCTTAAGATGCGGAATGCACATTTTCGACGTCAAGAACGACCCGCGGCCATTGACCTGGTGCATCAGATCGTAGCGTTTCATTTCCAAGTCTTGCGTACCTGATAAATTGATCGCCGAAGCGTTGTTCACGCAAATGTCAACGCCGCCAAATTCTGCAACAGTTTTTTCCACAGCCTCCGCGACGCCATGTTCATCGCGCACATCGACAATCAGGGGCAGCGCCTTGCCGCCCGCCGCCTCTATCTCTTCGGCCGCCGTATAAATCGTGCCTGGCAAATGCTTGTGCGGTTCGGCGGATTTTGCGGCGATCGCCACATTCGCGCCGTCTTTTGCGGCGCGAAGGCCAATCGCCAGGCCAATGCCGCGCGAAGCGCCTGTGATAAAAAGGGTTTTGCCTTTCAGCGATGTCATGCTTTCTCTCCTATTTGGCGCACCGGCCACACACAGCGTTCAACCGATATTAACCTGAAAAGGCGCGAAATAGCATCGCTCTTGCGCAGTTTGGCCAGTCAGCGTAATCGGGTTAAGTCCTTTGGACGCCGTTCGCTGTGTTTTCCTGCAGCCTTCATGACAGGGTAACGACATGACAGATTGCAGACCAACGCCGACGCTTGGCGCGCCCCTTTCAACAAATGAAGTCAACGCTCGCTTGCGGCCGTTTCAGAACGAAATCGAACCAGAGTCAGCACGGGTCTTCTGGCAGACTTGGGGGCTCGTCGCTGTCGCCGTCATACTTGGCGTACTGATCGACAATGTCTTGTTTCGCGTGGCCACAGCGCTTGTCCTTGGCGCATGCGTCGCGCGGTTATTTGTGATTTTCCACGATGTGGAACATGGCGCGATTTACCGACGCCAACCCTTCAAACGAGCGGTGATGCGCGGCTTCGGTTATTTGATGCTTTCGCCGCCGGCGGTTTGGAAAAAAAGCCACAGCGACCATCATCGTCAGATGGGCTGTTGGGACCTCGAAGTTGAAGGCGAATTTCCCGTGTGGACAACAGAGCGTTATCAAAACGCAAGCACGGTAGAACGTTTCGTTTATCGAACCATTCGTCACCCGCTGACGATTTTTTTCGCGTATTTCACGGTGTTCATGCTGTCGTCCTGCGCTGCGTCGTTTATTAGAAATCCTGTGCGCCATTGGCGCGGCGGCATTTCGCTGGCGGCGCATTTTGGCGTCGCCGCGATCCTTGTCGCTATAGGCGGATGGTCGCTGGCCTTGGCGTTGCTCATCGGTCCCGCCTTCCTCGCTGCGGCGATCGGCATTTACCTCATTTATGTGCAGCACAACAAGCCGGGCGTTTCCTACGCATCCGCCGAAGAGCGTGACACGGTCGGCGCCGCCACCCATTCAACGACCTATTTCAAAATGGGTCCGATCATGAACTGGATTACCGCCAATATCGGCTATCACAACGTTCATCACATGGCGCCGCGTATTCCCTTCTACCGGTTGCCGCAAGCCATGGCCGCCCTGCCGGAACTCATCCCGCATTTTGTTGAAACATCCTGGCGCTTGTCTGATATCCGCGCGGCCCTGCAGGCGAATTTATACGATCCAGCGCGGCGCTGCATGGTGGCTTACAAGGCGGCGCGATCGGCAGCGCAGGCCCTGTAGCCGATATTCAACACATCGATGCGCGGCGGCACGCGAAAGCGCATGGGTAGACCGACCATGCCCGTGCCGGAGGTGGTGAAGACTTTCGCGCCACGCTCGACGCGAAGCCCGTAGGCTTCATCGCCGCAAACATTCGTGAGCCAACAGGTTATAAGCGGCAGCTGAATCTGCCCGCCATGGGTGTGTCCAGCAACGATTAAGTCGCCATAACGATATTTGTGCATGTGGCGCGCTAGCGTAGGCTGGTGCGTCAGGATGATGCGCGGCTTGTTGGGCGCGGTTTCGATCAACGAAAATTCCTGCTCGTAGCCCCATTCATCGGAAAGCCCCACAAGCTCAATCCTGAAGCGGCTGGTCGATAAAACTTTCGCCGCATTGTCGATCATGTGAAGGCCGGTCTCAGGCAAGGCCTCATAAAGGGGCGCGGATAAATCCGGTCCCGGCTCTCCGATATCGTGATTGCCGAGCACCGCAAAAACCGGCGCATTTATCTCGCCAAACGCTGCAAAAGTTTTCGCAAAGCGGTCCGGGTGCAGAAAATAAGTGAAGTCACCGGGGACCAGAACAAAGTCAGGCTTTGCCGCATTGACGCGTTTGACGATCCGTTCAATCGAAACTGTGTTTGAGAAAATGCCCTGATGCACGTCTGCGAAAACCACGACGCGCATCTGCCCCGGCTCATCAAAACAAGCTTCCAGCGCGAATTGATGTTCATTTGTCAACAAGATGCGCGGTTCGATAAAACGCGCATAAGCAAGAACTGTGATCCCCATAAGGAACAACACGGAAAGCCAGCGCACCGGACCTCGATAAGAAATCGCGAGCCAGAGCACCAAAGGCGCGACGGGAAAATAAAGATAGCTCGCGTAGAAAACGGCGATCCTTACCCAATCGATAAAAACCAAACCAATCACTACCGCTTACTCTTCGCCTCCAGCCAAAGAGCAAAATCTTGTTCGCTCACATCGCCTGCGCCAAATCCAGCATCATCACAGCGGCGTCCGCCTCGTCAGCGTCATGTTCTTGATCCTTGCCGCCCATGAAAACATAAGCGCACAAAAACCCTTTTCTTTTGTTACCGTCTACAAAGGGGTGATTTCTTGCGAGCCTGAATGCATAGCAAGCCGCCGACGCATCCCTCGCGTGAATCAATTGATATCCATTTCAAATGCTTGTTACTTAGAGAGGGCGCGCAGTATCTTGCGGTAGCGTTTGGCGTCTTTTTCGACACCAGGCCAGCCTACCGCCATTTCCTTTTCTTCGCGTCCTCAACCGCCTCCCAGACACGCAGTGCGTTTAGTCCCAGAATCTTCTCAATCTCCTCCTCGTCATAACCGCGATCAAGCAGACCCTGGATGAGCGTTGGATAAGTGGAGGCGTCCTTTAGCCCTGAAGGCAGCGAATCCCCGACGCCGTCATAGTCAGAACCGAGCCCCACATGGTCGATGCCGGCGATCTCAACGGCGCGGTCGATGTGATCGAGCACGTCTTCAACCGCGGCGAACGGATAGTCATTGTCGCGCCGCCAGGCCTCGTTAAACTCGGAGCGCTCTTCATCAGTCATCTTGCGGCCCATGCGTTTTTCTTCTTTTCCGCGGGCTTCATCGCGCGGCTTTGAATAGAGATTGGCCGCCGGCGTCAGGAAAGCGGAGCCGTAATTGATCATGATGACGCCGCCATTCTCGCCGATCTTCTTAACGAGATCGTCGGGCAAATTGCGCCGCCAGCCTGGCGTGAAATGACGCAAGGAAGAATGGGACGCCATCACTGGCGCCCGCGTTACTTCAAGAATATCCTCGACCGCTGCGTCGGTTAAATGGCTGACATCGATGATCATGCCGAGATTATTCATGACACGGACGACCTCAAACCCAAAGGGAGACAGCCCGTCCCAACGCTCTCTGATATCGTAAGAAGAATCCGAAATATGGTTCGATTTTGAATGAGCGAGCGTGATGTATCGTATGCCGCGATCATAAAAATGTTTGAGATTGTCAAGGTCGCCTTCAATCGGCGAGCCGTTCTCCATACCCAAAGGCAAGGCGATCTTGCCAGCCTCTGTAATCTCGCGCACATCACTAACGGAATAAGCGATTTCGAACTTGTCGGGATTACGCGCAGCGATCGCCTCCATGATCCCGATCATCATATCAGCGCGGGCTTTGGCGCCGCCTCGCAATTCATAATCAGCCGCCACATAGATCGACATGAAGGGCGCATCAAGACCGCCGGCCCTCGCCCGCTCATAATCAAAATCGAGCGTTTTATCGCCGGATGCGATATTGGCGCCGTCCTCTATGATTGTCGTTGGCGCATCGATATGGCCGTCGACAATGATGTATTTTTTTGCGATCTCGATCGCGCGCTCGGACGGCGCGGCGACTGCAAGCGTTGGCGCTAAACCAAGCAAAACAGCAGCAATGTGACGTTTTTTCATGAGCATTCCCTCATAAGTGGTGTGCGTACAGCAGAAACTGATTCCCGATTACGCTCACGCTTTGCCGAGTTTACGCGCTCAACAGCGCCGAATCGATTCGCGCTACAACATCAGCGCCCGCCGTTACCGCCGGCGTCAGCCCGGCAGCTTCGGTCAGGTAGTTGTCTGCATAAAACTGCGCAATTGCGATCTTGCTGTCGTGATAGGCGGCGTCAACGCCCTCATTCGCCGCGAGAGCAGACGCGATGGCCCCGCGTGTTAGGTAGTAGCCGCCCGCGACATTGCCGAACTGTTTGAGGTAAACCGCCGCGCCGGCGAGAACATCTTCCTGATTGCTCGGCGCTGCTTCCAACAGCCATTGCGTTGATGCTTCAACGGCTGCGACCGCCTCGAGCAATCGCTCGCCGATATGATGCAAATCTTCTCGCTTGCCGGCTTTGGCAATCACCGCCTCTTCTTTCACGTTCTGAAGAAACGCGCTGATCGCTGCGCCGCCGTCGCCTTGGAGTTTGCGGCCAACAAGATCCATCGCCTGAATGCCATTGGTGCCTTCATAGATCGCGGCGATGCGCGCGTCGCGCATATGCTGGGCGGCGCCGGTTTCCTCGATATAGCCCATGCCGCCATGTATCTGGACGCCGAGCGATGTCACTTCATTAGCGCGATCCGTGGACCAGGCCTTTGAAATCGGCGTCAGCAAGCCTTCAAGTGCGGATGCTTCCTTGCGCTGCGCATCATCAGGGGCGTTGCGCGCCAAGTCGTACGCCACTGCATTGGCGTAACAAATCCCGCGCGCCGCTTCGTTCAGCGCTTTCATGGAATAAAGCATGCGGCGCACATCGGCATGTTCAATGATCGGAACCATATCGCCAGTTTTAACGCCGGCGGCCCGACCCTGGCGGCGCTCCTGGGCAAATGCGAGCGCCTGTTGGAAGCTGCGCTCCGCAACGCCAACCCCTTGCATGCCGACATCAAGGCGGGCCGCGTTCATCATGATGAACATGTTTTTAAGGCCCTTATTTTCTTCGCCTAACAAGGTCCCGTAACATTCGCCGTGCTCGCCATAGGCCATAACCGCAGTGGGGCTGCCATGCAGGCCCATCTTTTCCTCAAGGCTGACACAGTGAACGTCGTTGCGTTCGCCGAGCGATCCGTCCTCATTGACGTGAACCTTAGGCACAAGGAACATCGAGATGCCTGCGGTGCCTTCCGGCGCATCAGGTAGCCGCGCCAGGACGAGATGAACAATGTTGTCGGTCAGGTCATGATCGCCATAGGTGATGAAAATCTTCTGCCCACTGATTTTGTAGCGGCCATCTCCGACAGGCTCCGCCTTTGCGCGAATGGCGGAAAGATCAGAGCCTGCCTGCGGCTCGGTGAGATTCATGGCGCCAGTCCATGTTCCCGACACCATCTTCTCAAGGAACAATCGTTTTTGTTCCTCGGTCCCCACGGCTTTGACCGCCTTGGCGGCGCCAGTGGTGAGCGTCGTGCCGATGGCGAAACTCATACAGGCGCCATTGAGCGCATCGACCAGCGCAAGAGCAAGCGTTCCCGGAAGGCCCTGCCCGCCGAATTCTTCGGGGAAGGCAAGGGCATTCCAGCCGCCTTCTACATATTGCTGATAGGCTTCCTTAAACCCCGGCGTCGTGCGCACCACGCCGTTTTCGAGCCGTGCGCCTTGTTTGTCGCTTTCCACATTAAGCGGCGCGATTGCCTGATCACAGAACTTTCCCATTTCTTCAAGAATGGCGCTCACGAGGTCGCCAGAAAGCTCAGGGAACGCGCCGGTGCGCTCCAGCGCGCTAAAACCAGCCATGTGATCGAGCGCATAGCGCATGTCGCGAACCGGGGTGTTAAAAGTCACAGTGTAAACTCCCTGCCTATTTCGTGAAGGATTATTCGACGTTCATACTTTGAATCGCTTCAACATAATTGCTATCGCCTCCATAACACTCCATCAGAAATTGTCGAAACGCATTCTCAGTGTCCCGAAATTGAAATGAATTAGTTTGGGATTTGCTTCGATAATTGAAAACGCGAACGTTGAATACGTCAGCCTGTAACACTCGTGACGTAAATTCGTCCAATTCGAGTCGAGGCGGAGTACCTTTTGCTTTAATTTTAAGACGTCGCTTAAGCATCGAATCTGACCATATTGTCCAACGCTCTTCTTCAGGTTCTCCCTCATCAAAGTAATACTGAACAGTTAGGTAATCGCCATGCGAACCAAGATATCGCTCTTGTAATAACAGAGCGCTAACCGATGGTTTCCGACCCATCTCACAGACCAGTGCGAGTTGCCCCCAGTCTCGCTTGCTCTTCAGTTCCCCCTCATCTTGAACATCCATTGTACGCATAAAGACCCTTTGATCTTTGTCGAATTTATCTTCACGTGAATCAATTTTCCAAGACTCAGCTTGCGTAATGAGTTCGTCCGTTGACGCATGTTCATCCAACTCTTGTCCGTTTGCTATGAGTAACGCTATGACAATCTCGATCATCGACGGATTCCTCGTTCGGGTTCATATCTCGTAGTGCTTTTGGCTAATGTGAGGGAACGCTGCCAGGCTGTCCAGCAGATGGTTTGAAACTACCGAGTGAGACAATGGGTGATTCTTGTGAGGTTTTGCGGGCCGCAAGTATCTTTTGGGCGTAAGCGCGGCCGCTCACTGCATAGTGAGCAGTAAAACCGGCGCTACTTTTCCATAAGCAAAAGGCGCATTTCTTGCTATAATCATGGCGAAAGGAGGCGACGATGACGAAAAGAGCGTTTGCGGCAATCTGCGCCTTCGTTGCGGCCTTACTAGCGGCGCAACCGGACGAAACCCAAGCTCGAATGATCAGCTACGCCTATGACGGCGTTTATGTTGGCGCAACGCCGCCCGCGCCGGGTTTGTCGGAGCCTTTTTGCGAACCGCTGCCGCTCAATCGTATCGAGATAAAAAACGGCGCGCTGCGCGCCTATGACGGCGGCCGTCAGTCAGTGAAGGGGTTTGTCACCCATGACGGATTCTTCAACGCCGACTATTACTTCCCCGGCCGGCAAGGCGTGGTGTTTGAAGGCGCCATCGACGACGCCGGCCGTCTTACCGGCGGGATTATGGATGGCGGCTGCGCCTGGATTGTGAATCTACTAAAAACGACGCGAATGTGATCGGCCTTGCCCG
>JANQOV010000017.1 GCA_028285645.1 Hyphococcus sp. | reverse complement strand
CGTTAACCCGTGGGATCGCCCGCCGCCTTGCCAATGACGCCTTCGAAAAAACGCTAAAACAAATCGATTTTGATTACCGGCTGCATGAGACGGTTCGCGGCGAGATCCCGTGCGTTCGTTATGAGACACGTTCGACGGACCCGCATCGGCCGGTCATCTTGTATATCCATGGCGGCGGCTTTCTTGCGGGTTCGCCCCTGGTCAATGCAGCGACTGTTTTGCCGCTTTGCGAAACCCTTGGTTTCGAAGCAATCGGCGTTCAGTATTCGCTATTGCCGGAGGCGCGCTATCCGCAAGCGCTTGACGAAATCGATCAAGTCTACCGTGCGCTGATCAACCAGCGGAACGCGCCGGAGATTTATCTTTTTGCGGATTCGACCGCCGCAACGCTGGCGCTCGCCAATCTGATGCGTTGGCGCGATGAAAAGCTGACGCTTCCCAATGCGGCAATCCTGCTTTCGCCATGCGTCGACGGCAAAGGCCAAAGCGACACCCAATATTCGCTCGACGGTCGCGATCCGTTGATCCGTTCTTTAGGCGGCAAGACCATCCGCCAGCTGTTCAAATTCTACGCGCCGGGGGAAAACCTTTCCAACCCGATCGTATCGCCGCTCTATGGCGACTTTACAGCTCTGCCGCCCTTACTCATTCAGGCCGGCGGTCGGGAAGTTTTGCTCGGCGATGCAACACGATTAGCGGCCGTTGCGCGCCGCGCCGGCGTCGATGTTGATTTGCAAATCTTTGACGGTCTCTTTCACCAATTCCACATGCATTGGTCGCTTCCTGACACGAAAACCGCGTTTAGCGATATCGCCGCCTTTGTTGAGCAGCGGGCGAAGACGTAAACGCTGGAGCCTACTGAGTCCGCTTACGCGTCATGCGTAAAGTGCGAATTCGAAAGATGGCGCAGAGCGCAATATAGAGAATTTCGGCCTCAAGGGTGCGGTTCAAGATTAAGCGCACCCAAAAGATATCCATCGGGAACAACATCGTCCAAAGCTGATACATGAGTAGCGCGGCATGCAATACAAACAGCGGCACCGGAAACCAGCGACGCCGCGCCATGTTTAAGAAGATAACCGCAAGCACGAGCTCGATCAGCGCGTAACCGACCTCCGCCACAAGTCCGTCCGCTGCAATCCAAATTTGCACCGTGACGAGCCAGCTTGCCGCCAATAGATACGCGGCCGCCGCAAGCTGCGACGACCGCGCAAAACCTGTAATAACAAGCAGGCCGCCTAACAAAACGGCATAATAAAGAAGCGTTATCCAGTCCCAAAAATCGATGCGACAACTGACGCGGTTGTGTCTTTCGGGAGCCCGCGCCCTCCTGCCTCGAACATGCGGGCGCCAAGTTCCGCCGCCTGCGCGTTCATGGTTTCGTGCGCCCGGGTGGTGACTTCAGCGAGATTGACCACTGCGGCCTGGATTTCCGCAAAAGCGTCCGTCCCAACAGGCGCTTGAAGCTTGTCGTCAGCCGCTTGGGCGGCTGTTGCGCCGGCGGCGAGAACCGCCGCGAGGCCCGCAATTTGCTTCTCTACACGCAACAAAGCCAATTGTTCTTTTCGAATGTCGTTGATCATTGGTTAATTCCTCTCGTTAAAAGGGCGTCAACCATTAAATACAACTTATACGAGAGTCAAAGCGCGTGGTGTGTATGGCGTGGAATTTCGCCTAATTGGGGAAAAAATTGGGTTTTAACGAGGAAACCTATGTCGCCAGAATCGGCCGCAATATGTGGCGGCTCGCGAATCGGCGAGCGCGCGAGGCGGCTCGACGACCGGTGACCGACCATGCGGACCTCAAGTCCGGGTCGACTGGCCTCGTTTTCGCTGAGTCGTATGACAATAAAGCTCGCAGGCGAGCGACGCCGCCCGATCCAGGGTGTCCGCAGTCGGGGGCGACGCCAAATACTCTCTCAAGATTTCTTCAATTACTGGCCGAAGAGCTTGCCGAAGACGATCGGGACCGCGACGGGTCGTAACCGCTGACAACGCAGCATGGGTGTTAATGACCGCTTCCGCGGCGATCGGGTAAGCCGCTTCAGGCGGGCCTTTTTCACCTGAAGGCGTTAGGTGACTGCAAACAATCGCGATCGCCACAGCCAGCTGGTCAGCGTCCAGCGCATCGGCATCACCCTTACGAGACTTGAGGACGACAATCTCCGCGTCATTTTCCCGCCGGCTGTAAAGCGCGTCGAAGGTTACAGCGCCGCCCGTCGCTTCAATAATCCGCCGCGCCAGGGCCGGCTTTGGTGCCTGCGCGCCGCTGAAAATTCTATACAAGGTTTGGCGTGAAGCCCCGACTCTCGCCGCAAATGTCTGGACCGGCTCGCGAGCTTCGCGCAAATACCGTTTCAACGGGTGCATGACTTGCCTCAACCGCGCGTTCTCGCGCAACACCCGAATATGGTGTCATTTAAAACGAAATATTAAGTAAATGAGCAGGGCCAACGTTGCTGACTTGCTCAATTCAACCGCTAAACCATCAGTGTCATGACAGTACCTCCTTTGCTTACACTTGCTGACATTCGCCTGACTTTCGGCGGCGACGCGCTGTTCGAGAGCGCTGACTTGAATGTCGGTCCCGGCGCGCGCATCGCGCTGGTGGGACGCAACGGCGCCGGCAAGTCGACGCTTTTGAAAATCGCTGCGGGATGGGTCGAACCCGATGCCGGCGAAAGATTTTTGCAGCCCGGCGTCTCAGTCAGCTATCTGCCCCAGGAACCGGACCTCACACGTTACCCAACAGCAATTGAATGTGTGAGTTCCGATCTGCCGGCCAGCGTCGATGTGCATGGCGCGCGGCTCTTGCTTGAGGAATTGGGCGTCGCCCCCGATCGCGCGACGACGGATCTTTCCGGCGGCGAGGCAAAGCGCATCGCCCTGGCGCAGGTCATCGCAAAGTCGCCTGACATTCTCCTGCTTGACGAGCCAACGAACCATCTCGATGTCGCCGCGATCACCTGGCTTGAAGATCGCCTCGCAGCAATGCGCGCCAGCCTCGTCGTGATCAGCCATGACCGCCGTTTTCTGGAAACACTGACCAACGAGACCGTCTGGATCGACCGCGGCTATACGCGCACAGCCGGCCTTGGGTTTGCGAAATTCGAAAGCTGGCGGGATAAATTTCTGGAGGAAGAAAAAACCGCGCGCCACAAGCTTGGCCGCAAGATTGTCGCCGAAGAAGACTGGATGCGCTACGGGGTCACCGCGCGGCGCAAACGCAATATGCGGCGCGTGCGCGAACTCAAAGCAATGCGCAAGGAATTGCGCGAGGCAAGGCGAACGCCCGGCGTCGCGACAATGAAGGCGACCGCCGCTGCCGCATCCGGC
>JANQOV010000013.1 GCA_028285645.1 Hyphococcus sp. | reverse complement strand
AACTCGGCGCGAGAAATGCGCGTCCACATGGCGTCGCGCTCTGCGGACAGCGCGTCGATTTCAGACGCCTGACAGATGATTTCCGCATCCGGATAAATGGCGCCGAACCAGCCGGTGAGCGCCGCAGCGGTCTTTTTGACCAGCGGCAAGACGGTCTGTTTCCAGAAAGCAAGATTGGCTTCCTTGTAGTTGGAATAGGTGTTGTCGCCGGGAATGCCGAGCAACATGGGCGGCACGCCGAAGGCGAGCGCGATTTCGCGCGCTGCAGCGTGCTTGGCTTCGATGAAATCCATATCCGCTGGGCTGAGCGACATGGAACGCCATTCAAGCCCGCCATCAAGCACTAACGGGCGTCCCGCATTGGCGGTTCCCTGGTATGCGCCTTCGAGTTCGGTCTTAAGACGCTCGAACTGTTCGGCGGAAAGGTTTTCAGCGCCTTCCGGCCCCTTATAGACAAGCGCGCCGGAAGGCCGCGCTGCATTGTCAAGCAATGCCTTGTTCCAGGCGGTTGCGGCATTGTGCAGGTCGACCGGCGCAGCGGCGGCTTGCAATGGTGAAAGCCCATAATAATCATTAGTTGGATGAAAGAGTTTGAGATGCAGGATTGGCGAAAATCCGTCATCGGCCTTGCGGAAGGTGATGCTGCGGCCGCCGGCGGCGTAATCATATGCATCCGCCCAGCCCGACTTGCCGGGCCGCGCTTTCATACGGTCGGGCCTTAGCGCATAAAGTTCGCGTGGGGTCCCGTCGATGGAAACCGCTTCCAGATAGGCGTTTCCGGCGGTCTGTAAAAACCCATAGAAATTTTCGAACAGTTCTGCGCCCGATTGCTCCGGGTTCGGACGGGCGATGAGCGCCAGCAACGGATGATCGCTTAAAATGTCGCCTTGCTCGATGACCCGCAACGGCGCCGACGCGGCCGCTTCCGCCACCAAACGAATGCAACGATAAGCGATGACGTTTTTCTCAAAGCCCTGGCGGGAGAGCGTTCCATAATCGCGGGGGCTCCAGACCGGTTGCCCAAGCCGTTGCAGCGCGATCAACGCTTTTGCAGCGGAGGCTTTTTGTTCGCGCTGATTGCGCGCAAAGGGGTTTTTCAGAAGCGGCATATTGCGCATCTCCTCAACTCAACTTGCGGACGCCGGGTTGCGGCGCCGGTTTTTTCAACATCAATTCCGTCAGGGCCCAGACCAAGGCGTCGAGCCGGTCGGGGCTCGCGCCCGCAGTAGCTCCGGTGTAAGACGTCATCTGATCTTCAAGAGCGGAGAACGCGCCTACATGGCGGACGCGGCCCTGTTCATAGAGCGCGGCAATCGGTTCTGCGCGCAGGCGTTTGCCGCGCGTTGCGTAAACGCCGCGCACAGGAACTGACGCGTCAACCTGCGCGATCACGGCTTTCGCCATGTCGCCGCCCTGATTGACCTCGACGACAATCCGGTCGGCTTCAAATTCGTAATAAGCGGCGACGGCTTTTTCCGCCCATTGACGGGGTGAAAGGCCGCGCGCTGACCAGTCGGCGAGAACGAATGCGGTATCCGCGCCAGGGCGCGGGGGGACAGGGGAGAGAACCCCGGCGACGACGATACCGCATTCATCCGCCTCAGGACCGTTTGTCGCCGGAGGGTCGACGGCGACAACGATCCGAGAAAGTTGAGGCGCGGCGGCGATGCGCGCCATTTCAATGAGATCCCAAGTCCACAGCGCGCCGGCGACATCATCGATGATCTCGCCCATTAGCTCCTGGCGCCCCAGCGCCGTGCCCTCATATTGCGCGGCGATTTCCGAAAAGAATGCACCCGCAAGATGCTCGGCGTTGTCGTAGGTGGAAGCGCGCACCGCATGCGTGGTTTTGGCGTTCAAAATGCGCTTTAACAGCGCCATCGGCCGCGGCGTCGTTGTCACCATCTGGCGCGGACGCGTTCCCAGCCGTAACGCAAGCTGCAAGTTCGACCAGGTCGCTTCCGGATAGCGCCATTTGCAAAGCTCGTCTGACCAGGCGGCGTCAAACTGATAGCCGCGAAGCCCATCGGGATCTTCTGCAGAAAAGCAATAAGCGACGGCGCCGTTCTGCCAGACAAGTCGGCGGCGCGAGGCTTGATAGTCCGGCCTTGAAGCCGGCGCCGCGACAGCGCGAATGCCCGAGGGACCTTCGATCATGACTTCCCTCGCGTCGGCGTATGTTTCAGCAACCAGCGCGATGGCGCGGGCGGGCGCATTGTCATTGTCACCCGTCTGCGACGTGATCTTTCTGATCCATTCGGCGCCGGCGCGGGTTTTTCCGGCGCCGCGGCCGCCAAGGATGAGCCATGTCGTCCAGTCGCCTGTCGGTTCTTTCTGATAGTCATGGGCGATTCCCTCCCAGGTTTGCTGCGCCTTGCCGCGACTGATTTTCTTGATCAATTCCACCGTTGCCTTGTCGATCGCCCTGCGCCGGAGCGTCTGCTTCAGCAACTCGTTCGACTTGCGCGCGGACCCTTTCGTAGGTTCCGCGGATTTCTTCGTCAGTGAATTGGGGTTCTTGAGGCGCTTGTTCATTCAGTTCCTTTTCTTTGTCGTCGCGGTCTTTCATGCGTCGCGCGATGTCCGCCGAACTCATCAGCAAACGAAGCGCGCGGGCGCTGCGGTTAAACGTCTCCTCATCGGCGATCGCTTCAGCGCCCAAGAGACTTTTTGTTCTGTTGAGCAAGATTTCGGTGATGCGCTCATAGAGCGTTTGCCATCGCCGTTCCTCTTGAGGCTGACTTTCAGCAACAGAGGCGTGCTCGCCGTTTAAATTTTTCATGAGGGCAAGCCTAAGGGCGCCTCGGGGGGTATAGGATATCTATCCCCCGAATGCGGGATTCAGCTCGATTTTCGTGTTTAGCGGGAATTATTCCCGTATATGGGGTAGGAAATTAACCATGTTTGACGGCTTTGAAGACGTCGTCCCGTTGAACGCATTCGTTCAACCTGCGCAGCAGCGCCCAGGACATTAGTTGAAAGGAACAAAACTTATTTCTATCCACTCTTGCCCGCGAAGGCGGGCGTTGAGGAGCTCCACTTTCAGTTTATCTGTCTGGTTTCCCGTCTTCGCGGAAATGGGCGGGGGAATATTATTCAGTATACTATGTATTTATCGTTGGCTCCAACGCGTACGCGCCGTAACCCCTAGCATTACCCCGCACCTGCACAATACCAACGCGCCTTTGCGATTTCGGCCAACAAACGACCCGCAAACCGGTTTAGAGTTTGTTTACCTTTGTTAACAAAGCGTAAAATGTGAATATGGTTAACGCCAAATTCTGTTGACGGTTTTCAATTTCTATCTTCAGATATTGTCCGTGGACGTATAGACCCTCCGTATACAGCCCACATCAGTGAGTAGCGATTTTCTTTGAAGCCGCCATGAAAGGAAAGCCTGCAAGCACAGATAATTCATGCATCCCGAACCGCATAAGTGTACGCCAATCACATCATTGAACACTATTCATACGGACAGGGATGAATGGGCGGGGCGCGGTCGTCAACAAGACGACCGCGCCTTTCTTTTTGGCTTGCTTGAAGGTGAAAAAAGCGCCTTTCAAAGGCTGCGGCGGCTTTCCTTTAGATGCGCCCGATGGTCTTTTGAGACCTTCGCCAAATGGCGGTTCGGGCCGTTTTAAGCCAAAAACCGCGTGCGCGGCTCGCTTCATCGACGCCCGCAAACGCCTTGTCGACGTCGACCGATTTTGAACGGCGCTATCGACGGACCCAGAGAACAATTCAACAATTTTGACATTCAACGTTGCCCATAAATTCTGGCTCGAAAAGCACGGCGCTCGAACGATGAATGTGCGCCCTCACACGCATGTGTGCGACGAAAACAGGCGCTTATAAGACGAAGCGAAATGCTTAAAATTGAATTCGCTAAAGCGTTTTCTCTTCGCGCCGAATGAAGCCGTCTAAGTCTTTTCCCGCGGCAAGCGCTCCCCTAGGTTGAAATCATCAAAGGGAGGAATTCATTATGGATCGCTTGTTTACAATCGTTGTCGTTCTATTCGGCGTCGCCGCCATAGCAGCGCCAGCCGTTTACGCCGCTGCGGCGCTTACCTGATCAACCATTTCAAGCGCCCCACCCAACAAGGGCGCACGCAACGAAAATATCACACCCATCATGACCGCAATCTTCGATCAAAACGCTCATTCCCCGAAAGCACGGACGCATATGGTAAAACACGCGGCCGCCATTCGTCTTGCCGCTTACTATGGTGCGCTGATCGCTGGCGGATATTTCATCTACGCGATGTTTCCGGCGTTGTTTCAGAGCCTGCCGTTTGGCGGCGTTGCAGACTTGGCCGCCGCCGGCGCCGCTGCCGACCCATTTGAACGTATTATCAGCGGCGCGGCGAGCCCTGATCGGTTTTACGAAGCGCGCACGCTTGTTTTCGGGCTGATCGGCGCGGTTCTTTGTATCCTGCCGATCCTTTGGGTTTACGAGGCGACGCACAAAAAGCGCGATCGCGATCCGTCGTTGTTTTTAACGGTGCTGCTATTGCCGCTGATTGTCGCTGGCGTTGTCTTGATCGTCCAGCAGAGCCTGGCGCTGGCCTTCTCGCTGGCGGGCATTGTCGCCGCCGTTCAGTTCCGGCGAGCGCTTAAATCAACCAGCGACTCGCTGTTTATTTTCGCAGCCATTGCTGTCGGACTGTCGGTTGGCGTTCGCTCGCTGGAAATCGCGCTGATCGTTTCCACCATGTTCAACATTGTCGCCATCGGCGCTCATTACGCTGGATATAGTTTTGTCGCCGCAAAGCCGAAAAAGAAGAAGTCAAAGAAGAACAAAAAGAAAAAGCAACGCCAAATCGAGGAAGCGCCGATGCCGGCGGCTGTTGTTCAATTTGATGCGCGCTCTCGCCAACCGCTCGAACAAATGCGGTCGGCAGGGTAACGAACAAGCGACTACCGTTCCCTGGTAATTCGCGACTCAAGGAGCTCGTCGTCAATCTCATCTTCAGAAACAAGGTGCGGCGACACTGCAATTCCCGCATCGACAACGCTTTGCCTGTCGCCGGAGACCAGCGGATGCCATTCGGCAAGCCCCTCCCCCTTTGCGAGACGACGATAGGCGCAGGACTTCGGCAGCCAGGTGAGCGATCTGACATTTTGCGGCGTTAACTGCACGCAGTCGGGCACGCGTTTTGACCGGTTTTGATAATCGGTGCAGCGGCGCTTTTTCGCGTCAAACAATTTGCAGCCCACGTCGGTCTCGAAGACATCGCCGGTCTCTTCATTGTGGAGGATATAGATGCAACAGCGCCCGCAGCCGTCGCAGAGCGATTCCCACTCTTCGGTAGTCATTTCCTCAAGGCGTTTTGTTTCCCAAAAGGGTTTTTTGGTCACTTGCTGCTCACCCGGCGCCGAAGCTTGAAAATGGCGCAGCCGCACTGGCGACGGCGGCGTCGGGATTTGCTATAGCCCGTTTGTGCTGTCGCTTGAAAGGGTTCGCCGTCATGCTTCGAATGCTCGCGCTATTTCCTTTTATTGCTGCAATTTCTGCTTGTTCGGCTTCTTTGCTTTCGAGTTCGCAGCAATCAACTGCTTTAACAAGAACTGTCGTGGTCGATAACTTGCGCAGCCCCTGGGGCATTGCGTTCATCGATGCGAATACCGCGCTAATCACAGAAAAGGAAGGCGGCCTTGTTATCGCCGATCTTGGGTCCGGGGAAACCAGATCGATATCAGGCCTTCCAGCCGATCTGATCGACGATATCCGAAGCGAAGTCCGCTTCGATAATGGCGGGCTTTTTGATATCGCCCTCGATCCCAACTTTGCTGCTGAACCATTCGTGTATCTCTCCTACGCCGCAAAATCCGACCAAGGCAGAACGACAAAAATCATCCGCGCGCGGCTGGAAGAAACGTCACTCGAAGAAGCGCAAACACTGTTGGTTGCAGACCCGTTTACTGAAGGCGAATTTTTTCACTATGGCGGCGGGCTTGCCTTTGGCGACGATGGAAAACTCTATGTGACGATTGGCGAACGCATTTACAATGAACGAGACAATCCCGCCTTGCCGATCGCTCAAGACCCGAAAGACAAACGCGGCAAAATCTATCGACTCAACAAAGATGGATCAGCGCCGGAAGACAATCCCGACTTTGGACCGAACGCAGCGCCAGGCCTATTCGCTATGGGCATCCGAGCGGCGCAGGGCATTGCCGTCCAACCTGAAACCGGAGATATCTGGTTCAGCGAACATGGAAGCCGCCAGGGTGATGAGATCAACCGGCTTGCGGCGGGCGCCAATTATGGATGGCCCATTGTCACGACGGGCGGCTATCGCAATGACGACTATACGCCGCCGACGCTGGAAGGACGCGATTTCACGGCGCCGGTATGGTTTTGGCGGCAAACAGTCGCGCCGACCGGGCTGGCGTTTTACACTGGCGATGCATTTCCTCAATGGCGCAATGATTTATTTGTGTCCGGTCTTTCGCGCGGGAGTTTTTGGCGTTTCAATTTCGAGAATGGCGTCATTGTGAGCGTCGAGGAACTCTTCGTCGACGATCGCATTCGCTCGAGAGATGTCGCCGTGGCGCCGGATGGAGCGCTTTACATGTTAACGGACACGCTGCTGGCGCCCTCCCCTGAAGGCGGGCTCGACTACACCGGCGAGGCGGGCGGCCAACTCCTTCGGATTTCGCCGCGCAAGCGGTGATGTGGCGTAGCCCGGCATTACAAACTGTTCAGCCACAATATCTGTCTTCTTGCGCCTTGTCGCCGCCCTCTTTATTGCCGATGAGGGCGGCAGCCCCCAGAAACCATGCCAGTCATTGGCGGTCTTCGCGAGACGCGGCGGATAGTGATATTATGGGTAGGATGCTGCCGAGACCCATTATGATGCGTGAGTATGGTGAGTAGTTGACGTGAATACAAAAAAGCCCGCCCCCAATGCGCCGGAAACGGCGACGCTTACGACGCGCGCGCGAGAAATCGCAGCGACGTTGGCGGGCGATTTCAAGCGCGGCGTCAATGTCATCACCGGCGATATCGCAAAACTCGGCAAACGGGCGCAGAAAAAAGCCGACGCTAAAAAACCGCAAACCGGCAGCAAAGGCGAAGTCGTATTGGCGGCGCTGGAGAAAAAGACAGGCGTGAAGAAAACCGCCGACACACCACTGACCGCTCAGCGAAACGGCGAAGACAAGCCGCCGCCGCCAAGCGAGCAGGACAAATATGGGGCGGACCCGAGCGCTAGGCCATCGGGCGGACTGGCGGGCAGTTTTGCCGGCGCCGCTTCCTCGCTTGCGTTTTTGGGCGCCATTGGCGGGCTTGCCCTTGCCTTTATCTATATGGCGCCGCGCATTCCCGATGGCGCTGATCTTTGGAACGTCAACCGCCAATCGGCAATCATTGTGCTTGACCGCAATGGCGAAGAGATCGCATCCCGCGGCGCGCGCTATGGCGAAAGCGTCGGCGTCGCCGAGTTGCCGGAAGATCTGGTCAAGGCGTTTCTTGCAACGGAAGACCGGCGCTTTTTCGAGCATGGCGGCGTTGACTTTCGCGGCACCCTGCGCGCAGCAGTGACAAACATCCGTACAGGGAAGGTTGTTCAGGGCGGCTCAACCATCACCCAGCAGCTGGCGAAGAACCTGTTTTTGTCCCCGGAGCAGACCTACACCAGAAAGGCGCGAGAAGCCCTGCTCGCGCTTTGGCTTGAAGGGCGGTATTCGAAAGAAGAAATTTTCTCTCTTTATCTTAACCGGATTTATCTTGGCGCCGGCGCCTATGGGATTGAATCTGCAGCGCAGACATATTTTGGAAAGTCAGCGAGAGACCTTTCGCTCGCAGAATCCGTAATGCTCGCCGGCCTGCCGAAAGCGCCTTCGACACTGGCGCCGACCCAGAACCCGACTGGCGCTGCAAACCGCGCCAGTGAGGTGCTCGATAATCTACTGGAGACCGGTGAGATCACCCCGTTTGAAGCGCGCGAGGCGCGGGCCAATCCGCCGGTGCTGGTCAATCAGGGCACGGACTCAGAACTTGGCTATTTCTTTGACTATATCGCCGCAAAGGCGAGCGCGATTGTCAGCGAACAGGGCGGACATCGCGGCGGCGACATTGTGGTGACAACGACCATAGACCAGAAACTGCAGCGTGATGCGGAAGCTGCAGTGTCGACGGCGCTCACCATTGAAATGCGCCAGAAGGGCGCCAATCAAGCAGCGCTCATTGCGTATGATGTGGACGGCGCCCTTCGCGCCATGGTCGGCGGCCGCTCTTACAAGGAAAGTCAATTTAACCGCGCAACCCAGGCTGAGCGTCAGCCCGGCTCTGCGTTCAAACCATTTGTCTACGTGGCGGCGCTTGAAAGCGGCCTTGAGCCGGAAACGCGCTTTGTCGACCAGCCCATCGACATCGACGGTTGGCAGCCTACCAACTACACGGACGGATTTGTAGGCCCCGTGCGCCTGACGGAAGCGATGGCCAAATCCATCAATACGGTTTCTGTACAGATTACCGAGCAGGTGGGCCGTGAGAAAGTCGCCGCCGCCGCCAAGACACTTGGCGTTCAAGCCGACGTGCCGCCGCTGAGATCAATCGCGCTCGGCGCCGTTGACCTTACCCTTGAGGACTTAACCGGCGCTTATCTTCCCTTCGCCAATGGCGGGCTTGCGCCGAAACCTTTTGCCATCACCCGCATCGAAGACCGCGACGCCAATCTGATTTACGAGCGCGCGGCGATAAGGCCAAAACGCGTCATGGATGAGAGCGTCTCCAAAGACCTTAATCATCTTCTCTATCAAGTGATGCATTCCGGCACCGGCGCGCGGGCGCGGCTTGGCAATCGCCACGCCTTGGGCAAGACCGGCACGACGAACGATTGGCGCGACGCCTGGTTTGTCGGTTATACGGGCCAGCTTGTGACCGGCGTCTGGGTCGGCAATGATGAATATCGCCCCATGGAAAAGATCACCGGCGGTTCGATCCCCGCTTCGATCTGGCGGGACTTTATGTTGTCCGCGCATCAGGGGTTGCCGAATATCAGGCTCGCCGGCGCCTATCCGGCGGTGACTTATGCGTCTGAATCGACTTTGCTCACTTTTTACGCTGATGTTTCGCGGGGTTTTAATCGCGTACGCCGCGACGGCAACGAGGACAGACGGCGGCGGCGTTAGCGCTTCACGCGCCCCATCAGATCGACGAGTTCAGAAAACTTCTCCCGCTGTGCTTTTTTGCTGCCGGATTTGATCGCCGCCTCAACGCAGCTGTCAGCATGCGCCTTTAAGATCAAGTCCTCGGTTTTTGAAAGCGCCGATTTCACCGCCTGCATCTGATGCAGGATATCGATGCAATAGCGGTCTTCCTCAATCATCCGCGCAAGGCCGCGCACCTGCCCTTCAATTTTGTTCAAACGGCTGATCGCCGGGTGTTGTTCCATCTTTCATCTCTGACTGTTGCGCCATATACCCTGTAGGGGTATAGGGTTTAGAAAGAAAAAAACAAGAGCGGGCGACGATGATTTCCAGACGATATTTCCTCAATACAGCGGCTGCATTAGGCGCTGCGCCGATCTTGCCGGCCTGGGCGCGTAGCGGCGACGCCAACGCAATCACCGGGCCTGAAGTTTTATCAGGCACAGAGTTTCACTTGCTCGCGCAGCGCACGCGCGTCGGCATTGACGGCAAAGCCGGCAAGGCGATCACCATCAACGGCCAACTCCCAGCCCCGCTTCTTAGGTGGCGTGAAGGCGACGACCTGACGCTTCACCTTCAAAACGACCTTGATGAGGACACCTCCATACATTGGCACGGTATTTTATTGCCGCCGGAAATGGATGGCGTGCCCGGCCTTTCCTTTCCAGGCGTCAAACCCGGCGAGACCTTCACCTATCGTTTTCGCCTAAAGCAAGCGGGCACTTACTGGTATCATTCCCACTCCGGTTTGCAGGAACAATCCGGTCATTACGGACCCATTATCATCGAGCCCAAGCACGAGGACCCGGTCGCTTACAACCGCGAATATGTTATTGTTCTTTCCGACTGGACGTTCGAAAACCCGGCGCGCATTTTTGCCCGGCTGAAAAAGAATTCAGAGGCGTCCAATTTTCAAAAGCGTACGCTCGCTGACTTTTTCCGTGACGTCGGCCGTGACGGAATTGGAAACGCATTTGCCGAACGCGCCATGTGGGGCGCCATGCGCATGGACCCGGCGGACATCGCCGATGTAACCGGCGCGACTTACACTTATCTCGTCAACGGCCATGGACCGCAGGACAACTGGACAGGCCTTTTCGAGCCGGGCGAACGGGTGCGCCTGCGCATCATCAACGCATCCGCAATGACAATATTCAATCTGCGCCTTCCGGATCTGCCGATGATTATCGTGCAGGCGGACGGGCTCGATGTCAGCCCGGTTGAAACCGATGAAATCCAGATCGGCGTGGCGGAAACCTATGATGTGGTTGTTCAGCCTAAAGAGCATAAAGCCTACACGCTGATGGCGGAATCCATTGACCGCTCGGGCTATGGGCGCGCGACGCTGGCGCCGGCAATGGGCATGCAAGCGCCGATCCCGCCTTTGCGGGCCCGCCCTACACTGACCATGCGCGATATGGCGATGGCGGGCCACGGAAGCCATGGCGGCCATGGTGAGGCTGCGCCTGCGATGGCTGAAAACGCTATGTCTGGTCACTCTGCCCATGACGGCATGGACCATGGATCGATGAATAACGGCGCTATGGACCATCGCGAAATGGAACATCGCGCTACGGATGATGAGAAGCATGAGGATGCATCTACTGCGCATGATCACAAGCAAGGCGCCGGCGTTGACGGTGTTGCGGAAATCCCGGCAAACCGCCTTAGCGAACCTGGCATCGGCCTTGAGAACGAGCCGCACCGCGTCCTTATCTATGCGGATTTGCGCGCCCTTGAAATGAATCCCGACATGCGCGCGCCCGAACGCGAGATGGAGCTGCACCTTACCGGCAATATGGCGCGCTATATGTGGTCGTTTGACGGTAAGAAGTTCTCAGAGGTCGATGGGCCCATCGTCTTTCACGAAGGCGAGCGCGTTCGCCTGACGCTCGTCAACGACACCATGATGTCCCACCCGATTCACTTGCACGGGATGTTTTTCGATGTCGTCACTGGCGATCATCATTACAAACCGCGCAAGCATACGATTATCGTCAAGCCCGGGGAAAAACTCTCCGTAGACGTCACAGCGGACGCGGTCGGCGACTGGGCGTTTCACTGCCATCTGCTTTATCACATGATGGCGGGCATGATGCAGGTGGTTTCCATACGCCCGCGCGTCCATGACAACGGCGAGATGGATCATTCGTATCACAAAGGGCATTCGTGATGAGCGCCCGCCCTCTTGCAGGCTTTGCCCTCGCCGCTGCGCTTTTCGGCGGGTCGAACGCAGCTGCGCAGGATCATGACATGGAAGAAATGCGCCAGCACCTCAAGGCGCATCATGGCGGCCAGACGTTTTCCTATATCGAAGGAGAACGCCTCGAATACCGCTCTAATGACGGCGAACCTGCTTTCCTCTGGGATGCGCAGGGCTGGTGGGGCGGTGATGTTAACAAGCTATGGCTTAAAACCGAAGGAGAATATAATTTCTTTACGGATGAATGGGAAGAAGCAGAGCTACAGGCTTTGTGGAGCAGAGCCGTCACGGCATTTTTTGACTTCCAGGCGGGCGTCCGTCATGATTTTACGCCGGGGGCGACACGCACTTTTGGCGTTGTCGGCGTGCAGGGACTTGCGCCTTATCTGTTCGAGGTGGACGCCGCCTTGTTTGTTTCCGGCGCGGGCGACGTATCGGCGCGGGTTGAGACCGAATATGAACTTCTCCTGACGCAGCGGCTTATCTTGCAGCCGCGCGCAGAACTTAGTTTCGAATTTCAGGAACTCCCTTCCGTCGAGCTAGGGTCGGGTCTTTCAAGCGTCGCCCTTGGCGGGCGCCTGCGCTATGAAATCAAGCGGGAATTTGCGCCTTATGTCGGCGTTTCCTGGGAGCGCGCGCTCGGCGATACCGCTGACTTCAAACGCGCCGCCGGCAAAACGCCAGGCGCCCTATCGTTCGTGGCCGGCATCCGCTTTTGGTATTAAGGCGGGCTTTTTCGCACGAACCTGCGGCGAGACCTAAATCACCGGCAAGGGCGCGGGCATGTCGTCAGCCATGGTCATCTCGGACATGGCGAGCGCAAGGTCTATGTCGTGAGATGCGTCATCAGCATGATGACCATGAGCAGCCTCATCATTCTGCAAAAGCCCGAGATCGCCTTGATACGCGCCCGCGTCTGATGCGTGCGCCATGGCGCCCATCGCATCATGAGCCATCTCACTATGCGCCTTTGCGTCTTGGATCATTGTTTCATGATTGGCGTGCTGATGACCCGGCGTCTCATGATGTTGATGGGCGGCATGTGATCCCTGATGATTTTCGCTGTGGTGATCGCCGCCATGACCTGCATCATCATGGCCTTCATGCTCTTCATGCCCGGCCGCATTTGCATGCTGTTCATGAAGGCCGTCTTCATGCCCGTGGGCGCCGGCTCCATGCATATGATGATCGCCGCCATGGTTCGCATGGCCGCTATGGGCGTCGCCATGATGTCCGTTCGAGAAATCTAAGGCGTGATCATGATGCGCGCCGCCATGGTCACTCTCATGGGCTGCGTGGTGGCCACCTGCCTCATGGCCGTCATGCCGATTTGCGAAAGGATTGGCGAGCGAAGAAACAAACGTGTCCCGCGCAAATGTTTCATGGGAAAGCCGGCCGGCATGCGAACCAAACGCGCCAAACCCATGGTCGTGATCGGTTTCCCCGTAGAGCAATGAGGCAAGACACAATTCGCCAAAATCCAGCAGATCCTCAAGGCTGTTCGCCACAGGCAAATCCGCGAGCGGATCGACGTCACTCGTTTCCGCAGCACGGGCCGGCATTTGCGAAACAGCAATTGCCGCGACAAGGCTCAAGGCGACCGTGCTTCCTGCAGCGCGGCGGTCTGCAAAAACCTTGCGCGCCTTTGCAATATCAAGCCGCGCACCACGCGCCTTCATGGCGGCGATCGCCATCCGCAGCTGATTTTCAAAAAAAGGATCGCCAGTCAGCACAGCGCTCATAAACAAAGACCCGATCGACAATGAGCGCCAACCGTAGATTCAAGGCATTGCGATTTCGCAGGAGGCGGCGCTCAAATTCAAGACGAATTTAATTAAGATCGAACGGCGCTGATTAAGCTTAACGCCCTTGGCGCCGCTAAAGCCCCAACAGCTCGTCGTCTTCCGGCGCTTCTTCCGGTTCCGGGGGCGCCAGACGCCAGATTCCTTCATCGCCGCCGGTCAGACAGGCGGCGCCTTGCCACTCATCAACTTGTCCGTAAGCGGAAAGGCGCTGCGTGAAGGCGCGACAAAGCGTTGGTTTGCGGCGCGGGCCGCCAGCCAATTCAAGCTCGGTGCCCGGCGCTTTAATCACCAGGCTGTCATGCAGATAACCGCGGATTTGGTCATCGACGGCCACCAACATCCAGGGCTGCCCAACGATCTTGCCGACAACGTCAACCCCGGTTCCAGCCGGCAACACTTCGGCGATCCGGCGCGCCGTTGAAGGGCCGGTGCGGACATTTGAGTTGCTGGTCGTAACATAAAGCCCAAGTTCGGTTTCTAGTGCATGGGTAAGGTCAAGACCTTTACGGGTTTGCAATCGTTTATCCGGATGGCTGCGAAGATTGGCGAGGAGATAACTTCCTGGCATGATGACGCCGCGGGCGCGGGTTCCCGCCCAGGTGATGCGCGCATTATCGCCGCCGGTTTGCATGGCGCTTTGAAAACGTTCCGCCAGCATCCGCCGATCGTCATTGGCAAGGCGGGCGCCGAGCGCCGAACCTGCCGCATAGTTAACATTTGATGACCCGCCAAAGCCGCCGCCGGGAAAGGTCTCGCAGGCGCTTAAAACCACCGCCGCCAGCGCCGCCGCTACTGCGTTTAAATGCCCTATCGCCATACCCCGTCTCCTTACGACTTCTCAATTTTGATCGACGAATTATTTACCCTTTCTTCGCACAATCCCTCGCGCATGTGGAGGGCGTATTCATGTCGAGTGGTCAGTCTCGTCTCAAGGAACTCATAGAGGTCGCACAGGAAGGCTCAAGCGAGCGCCGCCGCGAGCTCCTGCGCGAGATCACCGATGTCTTCATGGCGGCGCCTGACCGCTACACCTCTTCGGAGATGCAGCATTTCGACGTGATCATGAGCCGCGTCACGGAGACGGTCGAGCTCGCCCTGCGCCGCGAAATCGCCGAAAAGCTTGCTGACGTGCCGACCGCGCCCAAGGGACTTATCAAACAGCTCGCCCATGATGAAATCTCCGTCGCCGAGCCGGTGCTGAAACGCTCTTCTGCGCTTTCGGAAGATGATCTTGTGCGGGTCATTCGCCAGCGCGGCCAGGATCACATGAAGGCGATCACCCAGCGCCGCGAAGTGCCTGAAACAGTTACCGACGAACTCGTCGAACGCGGCGGCGAAGAAGTGCTTGTCAATCTCGCCAAGAACCAAGGCGCTAAATTCAAGCCCAAGACCATGGAAAAAATGGTCGAGCATTCGCGCTCGCTCAAAAGCCTGCAAAAACCTATGACCGAGCGGTTCGATCTGCCGCCGCAGCTTTTGACGCAAATGTACTTCTTTGTGTCGTCGGCGCTCAAGAAAGAAATCCTGAAGCGCTCGGACATGCTCGATCCGGCGCTGATCGACGAGGCGGTGAACTCCAACCGCCAGAAAATTCTCGATCAGGCTGTGAACGACGTTCAATCGGAAGTGTCAGATGCGCGGCGTTTCATCGGCGAAAAGATTTCTTCCAACGCCCTCAATGAAAGCCTGCTGAAAGAGCTGATCGAGAGCCGGCGCTCGACGGAATTTCTCCTGGCGTTTGCACATTTTGTCGGCATCGATTCCTCTACGGCGCAAAGCATATTGAAAGACCGCACCTGGGAGTCCCTCGCCATCACATGCCGGGCCGGCGGCCTTGAGCGCGGCACGTTTGCGAAAATTGTTTTTGGCCTGCAAAAAGGTCCGGAAGAACAGCAAAAAGCGCTGCGCATTCTCGACTTGTATTTGAAGATCCCCCAGGAAGCGGCGGAACGCGTCATGCGTTTTTGGCGCGTGCGTGCGCAGGCCGCCGCCACGGAACGGCCGGCGAAAAAAACCTCGATCCATTCTGTCGCCAAGGCGGCTGTGGGTTAGCAAAGCCCATTTGAATCCTCAAACCCTGCTGTGCATTTGAACAGTAGTGGCTCCTGGCATTGCTGATGCGCGCCTAACAAATTACGCGCGATTTTCGACACGAAGGCCAAAAAAAGGCGTGCACTGATCAAATCTTCGAAAGAAGAACGACGTGTCGCGCCATTAATGACTGGCAATCAACATGGGATAAACATACTGCGCTGCAGCATTTTGTTGCAGCGCAGTATGTTTTGGCTTATGTTTTGGACGGCGGTTTTTCCGCCAATGCCCAGTATCTGGGCATTTCCTCCCTAACTTGGCCGCGGGCAAAGCCCGCGGTCCTTTTTATGGGAGGAACGTTATCGCGCAGCGAACCGACTGTAAACATGCTGAACCGCAGGGCGCGCGAACGGCAAGCCCTGGTCGCGCTGATAAAATCAGTACGCGTTATTTTTGTCACAGCAGGACGTCAGCAGCGCATTGTTAACGCCTTAAGTTTGCAGCCCGCCTGAACGATGGGAAACGCACACGCCGCCGTCGTGCGCGTTTCCACGCTCTATTTCACGTTTTCAAGCCAGGTTGGCGATCGCGTCTGTCTAGGGGGCCGCCTCCGCCACCCGGGATTGCTTTTTCTGCTCGATTTCAGTCATGGCGCGGGCGACCGTATCGCGCACACAGACGCGTATCGTTCGGTTGAAATGCCAGGCGCCGGCATGTTCGGACCTGCATTCCCGGTGCGCAGCCGATGTAACTTTCTCGCGGACCTGTTCCAGATAGGCCGGATCATCAAGCTGCGCGCGATCAAACTCCACAACCTCGCCAGCGTTGGCGACGCCGGACAAAGCCAAAAATGCTGCAGTTGCGATGAGAGTTAGTCGGGTCATTTCTACCTCCAAATCAATAGGTTAAGAATGATCCGAGCATTTCCTCGTAAGTTGCTGCGCAATTATTTGCTGCGCTGCAAAATGGGGTAACAGCGTCTGCAGGCGAATGCAATAATGAACTTTAGATTAAATGTTCAGGCTAATCATTGACATGCTCATTTCTTGCTGTCCGCTCGCCTCGCCACAAGACGCCCTATTCCAAAAACGCCCTGCCCTCGCGGTCTTCGATTTCGACGACCCACAAATCGGGATCAATGGCGATTTCCTTCGCCAGCCATTGATCGATGCAGGCCTCGTCGCGCTCGTCTTCAAGGGGCTCGCGCCAGACGGCGTTTCCGTCAAGATCAATGCTTTGTATAAAGAGTTTTGCCGCGCGGCCGCCGAGATAAACTTTGACGGCCACTGCGCCGGCGTCAGGGTCGCCCGACCGCGCAATCGTCGCAAAAGAGCCAGCGGCCTGGACACGCCGAAGATGCGCCGCAACGCGGATTTCGGTTTTAAGGCGCGGTTCAGGTCTTGGCATCGGTCACTTCTTTTGATTCGGTGCTATGCGCTGAACTGCGACAAGCGTCAAACCGCTTCATCCAAGGCGCTCGGAAAATGGCGCCTCTCATCCGAGCATGCTCCCTAGCGCTCGCTACCGAGAGATGTATCAGCTTGCCATTTTGTACCTGTTTCGCCATTGTCTCGCGTCGGCGGAATTTAGCCTTCGTATTGAGGTTCCGTCATTGTAATCCGTATCGCAAAAGCCAACGCCATTGGTGTTAGGCGTTCGTTCCGGCCATCGAGGCGAGTTGGGCTGAGGCCTTGGCCGGACGTTGCGGGGAGAGGAGAGCCGGTCCGGGGGGACCGGCTTTTTCCGTTTTCGGGGCGGCGCCCTTAGTCCAGCGTCCGCCGGTAACGCAGCATCGCCGCCGCCACCGCAAACACCGTAAAAGCGCTCATGGCGACGAGTTCGCCCTGCATTTCCGCAAACCCAGCGCCCTTCAGCATCACGCCGCGGACAATCCGCAAGAAATGCGTCAGCGGCAGGACTTCGCCAATCGCTTGCGCCCATTGCGGCATGCCGCGGAACGGAAACATAAATCCAGACAGGAGCAGCGATGGCAAAAAGAAAAAGAATGTCAGCTGCATCGCCTGCATTTGCGATTGCGCAATGGTCGAAAAGGTAAAGCCAAGCGCCAGGTTCGCCAAGACAAAAATCGTAACGCCCAAAAGCAACAGCCACAAAGCGCCCACAAACGGCACGCTGAAAAGGTAGTGGGCAACGAGGAGAACAACAGCGGTCTGAACGGCGCCGACCACCACATAAGGCGTGATCTTGCCGATCATAACCTCGAACGGGTTCGCCGGCATGGCGAGGAGGTTTTCCATGGTGCCGCGTTCGGCTTCACGGGTCATCGCCATGCCGGTGATCATTACCAAGGTCATGGTGAGGATAACGCCTAATAATCCGGGTACGATATTATATTGCGTAATGCCTTCCGGATTATAGCGCGGATGAATAACGAGCTCGAACGGGCCTGGCGCCGGCGCCAAGTGTGCAAGCGGCCCCCTCAAATCATGGCGGAGGGCGCGGGTAAAAAGCGCGTCAGCCCGGGCGATGGCGTTGGACGAAGCTGACGGGTCGGACGCATCCGCTTCCACAAACAATTGCGGCCGATCACCCCTGATCAGGCGCTCTGTAAACCCTGCGGGAATGGAAACCACAAAGGCGACATCGCCGGCGGCGAGTAGCGCCTCGCTTTCCCGCGGGTCGGCGGTCTCCATGACGAGATCATAATAGCCGGAGGTTTCAAGCGCCTGTAAGAGCGTCCGCACAATCGGCGTTTGTTCCTCCACATGCACAGCGGTGGGCAGGTCTTTCGGGTCCATATTGATGGCGTAGCCGAACAGGATGAGCTGCATCACCGGAATAGCGAACATCATGCCGAAGGTCAGCCGATCGCGACGCATCTGAACGAGCTCTTTGATGAAGATCGCGCCAATACGCGCGAAGCTGTCGGCGACGCTTTTCATGCATGTACTCGCTGGTCGGCGCCGGCGCGGCTCATGAGCGCGATAAATGCGTCCTCAAGGCTGGGGCGAACTGACCGCCACTCAACATCAGAGCGCGCACTGTTATCGATCGCACGTTTCAACGCCGCTTCGTTGGCGCCGCTGATATGCAATGCCGCGCCGAAATAGGCCACATGTTCAACGCCGGGCTGATGCTCAAGAGTTGCCGTGAGCGCGCGCACGCCCTCGCCTTCTGCGCGGAACGTCACAAGCCCTGAGTCTTTAATAATATCCCTGACGCGCCCTTGCGTGACGATTTTCCCGTTGGCGAGATAAACGATTTTGTCGCAGCGTTCAGCCTCGTCCATATAGTGCGTCGAAACCAAGACCGTCATGCCTTCCGTGGACAGATGATGAATTTCGTCCCAGAACTCCCGCCGGGCTTGCGGATCAACGCCGGCGGTCGGTTCGTCCAACAGCAAAAGCTTGGGCGCATGCATGGTGACCGCAGCCAATGCAAGGCGTTGCTTCCAGCCGCCGGACAGCGCCCCCGCGAGCTGATGCTGGCGGTGGGTTAGCCCCAGTTTTTCCAGCGTTTCATCCACCCGGACGCGCATCGACGGCGTCTGATAAAGCCGCGCGACAAATTCAAGATTTTCCCGGATGGTAAGGTCGGTCCAGAAGGAGAACTTCTGGGTCATGTAACCCGTCGCCAGCTTGATCCGGTCCGCCTCGCGCCCGATGTCGAAGCCAAGGCAAGTCCCCTCGCCTTCGCTTGCCCGCAATAGCCCGCAGATCATGCGGATGGTCGTTGTCTTACCGGAGCCGTTGGGGCCGAGAAAACCCCAGACCTCGCCCCTTGGCATTTGAATATCAACGCGGTCCACGGCGGTCTTGTCGCCAAAACGCTTGACTAGCCCGCGCACGTCGATGGCCAAACCCTCCTGATGCTGAGCGTTCATGGCAGCATCACATCGACCGGCAAGCCCGGTCTTAATCCGCTGCTTGCGTCAAGACGCGCCTCCGCCATGAAGACGAGTTTTTCTCGTGAGCCGACGCTGTAGATCACGGGCGGCGTAAACTCCGCTTCCGCCGCGATATAGGAAATAGTCGCGTCGACCGGCGCCCCGACACCATCCGCATCGATGCGTACAGGGGCTCCAAGAGAAACGCCCGGCAAGTCTTCCTGAGGCACAAAAAACCGCACCTTAAGCGCTGACGCCGGCAGAATTGAAAGCACCGGCGCGCCGGCGGGAACGAACTCGCCCTTGCGATGATAAACATCTTCAATGCGGCCGCCGGTTTGCGCTTTTACGGTGCGTTGGGAAAGCACCCACGCCGCTTCCTCATGGGCTGCCTTTGCAGAAGCCGCAGCGGCGACAGCGGCTTGTTGCGCCGCATCTCGGCCGCCGAGTTTGGCGACGGTGATTGCCTCCTCCGCTGCTTTGACGCGCGCCACCGCCGCGTTGTAGTCAGCATTTACCTTGTCGCCACGAGCTTTTGATGCATTGCCCTCCCGCACCAGAGGCAGCCAGCGGTCGCGTTCGGCGCGCGCCAGGGTCAGCCCCGATCTTGCTTCTGCAAGTTGCGCCTCCAGCGCTTCGATTTCCTCCGGCCGCGCGCCGGTTTCGATATCGCGAATGCGCGCTTCGGCCTCTGTCGCGCGCGCGGCGGCGGCGGCGAGCATGGCGCTTTGCTGATCCTTGTCGAGCTCGAACAGCATGTCGCCGGCGGCGATTTCGTCGCCTTGTTTAACCGGCGCTTCGGTCAGCCATCCGGGTTGCGGGGCCGCGACATAAACATATTCAGCTTCCACATAGCCTACATAAGCGCCGTTGTTCTCGCCAGAGGAACAGGCCGCCAATCCGTATAAGGATAGTGCAGACAAAACAGCAACGTTTTTAAGCCGCGTATGTTTCATCACCCGGCCTCCGGGGTTGGCGCCAGCGCCCGCCGCAACATCTTTTCGTGCTCCGAAAATAACGCTTCAAGATCAACGCGGGCTTCCAGGTCATGTTCAAAAAGTACGCGCCACAGGGCGGACATGATGACCGGCGCCACCACCAGCCGCGCAGTCAGTTTTGGATCGTCAATGTCGATCTCGCCAGCGTCGCGCGCTGCTTCCAACAAGCCCGCAATGCCGCCAAGCCCGCGATCGACCAGGCGTTTGCGGTAAGCTGTCACCATGCCCG